>JANMDA010000118.1:0-5358 GCA_031376085.1 Chloracidobacterium sp. | reverse complement strand
AGACCAGTCTTAAGTCTTGAGTCTTAAGTCTTGATTTGACTAAAGACTCCAGACTTCAGACTCATTACTTTAAAGAAATGAGACACAAGAAAGCACATAGAAAACTTGGCCGCACGACGTCGCATCGCATCTCGCTGCTACGCAACCTGGCAACTTCGTTGATCAATGCCGATAAGGAACATATCGTAACGACTGTTCCGAAGGCAAAAGAGCTGAGGCCTTTTATCGAAAAGGCGATCACGATGGCAAGAAAAGCCCAGAATCTTACCGGTGATGAAGCAGTTCTTCGCGGCGTTCATCTTCGTCGTCAGGCGGCTGGTTTTTTCCACGCCGGAAACAGCACGTATAAGGCCCAGCAGAGCAGATTTCGCGGAAATAAAGGTGAAGCGAAAGAGCCGATCGAGCGAACTGCAGGTGTAAAAGCTCTCCAGCGGCTTTTCAATGAGCTTGGTGTGCGCTATAAAGACCGTAACGGCGGTTATACGCGCATTATCAAACTCGGCCATCGCAAGGGAGACAATGCCGAAATGGCGGTGATCGAATTGGTAGATAATCCGCGAGAACTGGCCGCCAAAGGCTAACACTATCGGAGGCTAACCAACATGGGTGAAACATCGGCTTCGGCAAAGGCAAAGGACGGCGCAATTGTGGTTGAGAAAAAGAACGGCAGCGATTCTAAAAAGCAAAAGACAGTCGATCCATCCTTTAACATGGATGAACTGCGTGAACTCGCAGACCTTGTCATTGAACACGGCTTTACGGATTTTGAATTTGAGAATGAGAACATACGCGTTCGGTTGAGCAAGATGGCCGGTGTTCCTGTTCAAGCCGCATCTGTTGCTGCACCGATTGCTGCGGTAACTGCTCCTTTGGCTGCTACTGCCGAAGCTGCAACTGAGGCTGCCGATCCTGACGCCGGGCTTTATAAAATTACATCGCCAATTGTCGGAACATTCTATCGTTCGCCGGGGCCTGATAAAGATGCATATGTCAGCGAGGGTAGCAACATCTCGCCGGAATCGACGGTTTGCATCGTAGAAGCGATGAAGCTCATGAACGAGATACAGGCCGAGGTTTCTGGAACTGTCGTAAAGATATATGTCGAGAACGGCCAGCCCGTCGAGTACGGCCAGCCTCTTTTCGGAATCAAAAAATAGCCACAAAAGGCACAAAAGACACAAAAATTTTTTCTTTGGTTTTGTGACTCTTGTGCATTTTGTGGCCATTTTGTTTTTTGGATTTATATGCGTGAGATAAAGAAAATTTTGATCGCAAATCGGGGCGAGATCGCCATCCGGATAATCCTGACGTGCAAGGAGATGGGCATCAAGACCGTCGCCGTCCATTCCGAGGCCGACCGCGAAGCGCTGCATGTACGTTATGCCGACGAAGCTCTTTGCATCGGCCCTGCGTCTTCGGCAGAAAGCTATCTTAATATTCCCGCGATCATCAGTGCTGCTGAGATAACAAACGCTGATGCCATCCATCCCGGATACGGTTTTTTGGCAGAGTCTGCTACATTCGCCAAGATCTGCGAAGACTGCAATATCAAGTTTATCGGCCCGCGTGCCGACGTGATTGCGATGATGGGCGACAAGGTCGAGGCGAGGCGGACAATGACCGCCGCCGGTGTCCCGATCCTACCCGGAAGTCCCGACCCGATCGAATCCGCTGAAGAAGCAAAAAAACTCGTTCTTGAGATTGGGTTTCCGGTAATAATCAAAGCAGCAGCAGGCGGCGGCGGACGAGGAATGCGGATCGTCCGAAAAGAAGAGGAACTCGAAAACGGCCTCGAAACTGCTCAGGCTGAAGCACTGGCGGCTTTCAAAAACGGCTCGGTTTATATTGAAAGATATATCGAACGCCCGCGTCACATCGAGATACAGGTTTTGGCTGACGAGCACGGCAACACGATCTACCTTGGCGAGCGAGAATGTACGATCCAGCGCCGCCACCAGAAGCTTCTCGAAGAAGCTCCGTCGCCGGTTCTTACGCAGAAACAGCGTGAAAAAATGGGCGCGGTTGCAGTCAAGGCATGTAAGAAAATTGGATATTCGAGTGCGGGAACATTTGAATTTTTGCTCGACGAAGACGGTAGTTTTTATTTCATGGAAATGAACACTCGGATTCAAGTCGAGCATCCGGTCACCGAAATGGTCACGCTCGCGGACATCGTTCGCAATCAGATCAGGATCGCAACGGGCGAGGATATAGGTTATACACAAGACGACGTGCAGATCGTCGGCCATTCGATCGAATGCCGTATCAATGCCGAGGATCCGGTCAAGTTTACACCGAGCCCGGGCAAGATCACGGCGTTCAACATTCCCGGCGGGCCGGGTGTTCGAGTCGATACGGCAGTTTATCCGGGTTATGTTGTACCGCCATATTACGATTCGATGATCGCGAAATTGATCGTCCATGCCCGAACGCGTGAACTGGCGATCGCCCGAATGCAGCGTGCTCTCGACATGATGGTCGTCGAAGGGATCAAAACGACGATCCCACTGCATAGAAAAATCATGGCGGACGAGAAGTTCCGGAAGGGCGATTTCTCGACCAAATTTATGGAAGAGTTCAAATACGATGCATGATATAATTGAATTTGAACGATAGGTGTATGACCGATGAAGAATTAAGAGACTTGGTTGCCGAAACTTCGCGAGTAGCAGCCGAAACTTCGCGAAGAGTGGAGCAAACTTCGCGAAAAGTGGAAGAAGTAGGCAGACAGATTGGCTGGATCGGTAACACCTTTGGCCGGTTTACCGAAGGTCTGTTTTTGCCGAGTCTGGAGAAAATTCTTATAAAAGATTTTGGCCTGGATACCGTTGCTCCCAGAATACAACGAAGACAAAACGGTTCGTTTGTCGAACTCGATGTGCTCGCTTACAGCAATGGAGGAAATAACACTGCTGTCGTTGTCGAGATAAAATCGAAACTTCGCGACGATGATATTAAGGAGTTCTTGAGACAGCTTTCTAATTTTCCGAAACTTTTCCCGGAACACAAAGATAAGAAGCTTTTTGGCATGATTGCGGCGGTTGGTATTACCGCCGAACAAAAAGCTGCTTTGGAAAAACTGGGCATTTATGTCGTTCGTATCAAAGATGATGTCTTCAAAGTGATTTCCAGCAAAAAATTCAAACCGCACGACTTCGGATTAAAGCCTTAATGAAATTGTCCTTAGTCCCTGAATATGTTACATTTACAATGACAATTACACTCAATTGTTAATAATAATTTTCGCGGTTACCGTGTCCTATGAGCGGAGTTACTGCGAGCAAAAGGAGAGACTGCTTTTAAGCAAGACAAATGTCGACAGTAAAAGAATTAAAAGAAAAGATAGTAGGCGATTACAAAACCCATACATCAGATACGGGCTCGTCTCAGGTGCAGGTCGCGTTGCTCACGCAGCGTATTAACGAATTGACCGAGCACTTCAAGGTGCATAAGAAAGATAATAATTCCCGACGAGGCTTGCTTATCATGGTCTCGCGTCGTAGAAAATTGCTTGATTACCTCAAGCGCCGTGATATTAATGAATATCACGAGATCATTAAGAAACTCGGCTTACGCCGTTAGAAAGTAAAAGGTAAAAAGTAAAAAGGCAAAATTTTGACTTTTTACTTTTGCTTTTTTACTTGGATTTGGCCGCTTCGGGCCTGTAGAAAAAGAGATCTTCGCGAAGAATTTGCCGCTCGGTTGCTGAACGTGACAGCACAAAACACCGCCGGACAAAAGAAGATCATCATTAAAACCAATAGTTTTCAAAAGACGAAAGGGCTTCACGGCACGCTCTTTCGTCTTTGTTTTTGTAGAGGATAAATAATGACAAAAAAATATTTGAGTGAATCGATCAAACTTGGAACACAAGATCTGGTCGTAGAAACAGGCAAGGTTGCCAAACAGGCCGACGGTTCGGTCGTAATTCGCTATGGCGACACAATGCTGCTCGTTGCAGCCGTCAGTGCCCACACCGCAAAGGAAGGGCTTGATTTTTTTCCGCTCACGGTCGAATACCGTGAAAACTCGTTTGCCGCCGGACGCATTCCGGGAAACTATTTCCGCCGTGAGGGACGCCCCTCAGAAAAGGAAGTTCTTACCTGCCGTATGATCGACCGCCCGGTGCGGCCGCTCTTCGCGGACGGCTATCGTTTTGAAACGCAGATCGTTGCGTCGGTCATTTCGTCCGATGCAGAGAACGATCCTGACGTGATCGCAATCACGGGAGCGTCGTGTGCACTTTATCTTTCGGATATTCCTTTTGAAAATCCGATAGCCGGTGTGCGCATCGGTTTGATCGACGGCAAATACCTGATCAATCCGACTTTTGACGAACGCCGTGAATCTGAACTTGACCTCATCGTCGCCGGTACCGAAGAAGCGATCTGCATGGTCGAATGCGAGGCGAAAGAAGTCAATGAGACCATCATGGTTGAGGCCCTGATGCTTGCCCACCGCGAGATCAAGCGGCTCTGCCTATGGCAGAAAGAACTCGGCAAGGCGCTCAAAATTAAGAAGCGTGTATTTGAGGTCCCGGACTTGGACAAACACATCGTTGCCGATGTCGAAAAGACCTGGACGGAAAAACTTCGCACCGCTCTCAATTCTACCGGCCGCGACAAGATCGAGGTTTATGCCGGACTTGATGCATTAAAGAAAGAGGTCGTCGAAAGTTATCCCGAGGACGATCCGGGTGCTCGCGCGACGGCGGGCAAGGCTTTTGGCAAGCTTAAGGAAAAAATCTTCCGCGAGGACATGCTTGGCAACAAACGCCGCCCTGACGGACGTAAGTTCTCAGAGATCCGCCCGATCAACTGCGAAGTCGGCTGGCTGCCGCGTGTTCACGGCTCGGCGTTATTCACTCGTGGCGAAACGCAGGCGATGGTCGCTACTACGCTTGGCACGAAACAGGATGGGCAATTCATGGACGATCTGGAGAAAGGAACTATCGATCGCCGGTTTATGCTGCACTATAATTTTCCGCCATATTCGGTTGGCGAAACTGGCCGATTCGGCGGGACTTCACGTCGTGAGACCGGCCACGGCAATCTCGCGCGGCGTGCGATCATGTCGGTTTTGCCCGATGATGCTGATTTTCCTTACACGATCCGCATTGTTTCGGATATAACTGAGTCAAACGGTTCATCATCGATGGCAACGGTCTGCGGCGGCATTTTGAGTCTGATGGACGCGGGTGTGCCGATCAAAAAGCCGGTTGCCGGTGTCGCGATGGGCTTGGTGATGGAAGGGAATCGTTACGCGATCCTCTCGGACATCGCTGGTGCCGAAGATCATTACGGAGACATGGACTTTAAGGTCACAGGAACTGCGGACGGTATCACTGCGCTGCAGATG
>JANMDA010000099.1:0-3631 GCA_031376085.1 Chloracidobacterium sp. | reverse complement strand
CAGTCGAGTGATTTCATTTGAAGTATCGTGAAAACGCCCAGAGAAGTGTGACAACGATCACGGTGTTGATAACTACCGCAATATAAACACGATTCCAAAAAGCACTCGGCCTCTCTTCAATTTTGTTACTCATGATCTATGTCCGGTGAAAGCCGCGTTCAATGTCCTTCATCGAAAGCCGCAAGATCACAGGCCTGCCGTGCGGACAAGTCGTCGGCGAAGTCGTTATCAAAAGCCTGTCGATCATCCAACACATTTTTTCAGGCGTGAGTTTCATGTTTATTTTCACGGCGGCTTTGCACGCGAGACTGGCGGCAATGTCGTCGCGCAAAGTGGTCTTTGCACCACCACGCTTTTCGGCTTCAATGGTGTCGAGTATTTCGCCAAACAGATTTCGAGCCTCAGACGCAGGCAGATCGGTCGGAATGCTCTTTATCGCGACGGTTCTGCCCGAGAGCCGCATAAGGCCAAAGCCAAGCGATTCGAGATCGCCTTCAATTAGTTGAAATGCCGCAGACTGAGCAGGGGAAAGATCGATCGTTTCGGGCAGAAGAAGATTTTGCGATTCAATCGTCCGCTCCGTTTCGCTTTTACGGAACTTATCAAAAAGTATTCGTTCGTGAGCGACGTGCTGATCGATAAGAAGCAAGCCCTCATCATCGACGGCAATGATAAAACTCTCGTGCAGTTGGCCAAGCGGTTGAATTTTTGAGGATGATATTTGCTCAACCTCGACTGATCTTGCCAGTTTGGCTGCCGAATTGACTGGCGGTAATTCAGCGTAACCAGTCGCGGCAGCCGCAAGCGACAGTTCACTCTTAGCAGATTGCGTCCGTGTGCCCGCAAGATGCTCGAAGTCGGACGAAAAAACATCGACCGTTTCCATTTGTGTGGCCTTAGCAATAGCACACGCCGTTCCCAACTCTGCATCGGCGTTGGGTAATGAATCTGACGCTGTTTGAGCAAATGTATGATCCTCAAAGCTGCTTTCAGATCCTTGAATACCAAACTGCATCGCCGCTTGCTCTATCTCGACCGTTGAGATTTCAACTCCTTGATTGATCAAGGATTCCGGCCTTTCTTCTCTTAATTGCGTGTCGCCAACGATCCCGGCTTTAGCCAGAGCATTCCTGACCGCTTCAGCGATCACATCCTTTACGGCTTCGCCGCGTCGAAAGCGGACCTCAGTTTTTGCGGGATGAACATTGACGTCTATCTCTTCGACCGGAATATCGAGAAACAAAAATGCCACCGGATACACACCGTGGGGCAAAACGGAGCGAAATCCATCGGACAGTCCGGCCGCGATCGTTTTGTCGCGAACAAAACGCTTGTTTACAAAGAAATATTGAGAATCACGCGTTGTTCGGCGTTCGCGCGGGGCAGAAATATAGCCTGAAACTTTTGCGACAAATTCGCGTCCGCCATCCACAGGCAAAAGACTGTCGAGCAATCCTGCTCCGAATACCTGGAACGAGCGTTCACGCAGATCTTTCGCAGGCGAAACCCGCAGCACTTCGCGTCCGTTGTTTGTCATCGTGAACGCGATCTCAGGATGAGCCAAAGCATAATGTGTGACGATACCGGTGAGATGATAATTTTCAGTGGCCTCCGAACGCATAAACTTGCGGCGAGCGGGTGTGTTAAAAAACAGGTCGCGAACCGTGATTGTCGTGCCGCGGTCGCGAGCTGCGTCTTTTACATCGATCAGCCTGCCGCCTTCGACAACGACGCGTGTTGCTTCGGGTGCAGTGTCCGTTTTTGTGATCAGCTCGACCTTGGCAACCGACGCTATCGAGGCGAGAGCTTCGCCGCGGAAGCCGAGCGTCGCAATGGCACCAAGATCTTCGAGCGAGCTGATCTTTGAAGTGGCGTGACGCTCAAAGGCAAGTATCGCATCGTCCCGAACCATTCCTTCGCCGTCGTCGCTGATACGCATTAAACGCCGCCCGCCTAGTTCTATGTCGATCTGTATTCGCGTTCCGCCAGCGTCTATTGCATTTTCGACAAGCTCTTTGACAACAGACGCGGGCCGTTCTACCACTTCGCCTGCCGCGATCTGGTTCGCAAGATTATCGGGCAATATCTTGATCTTATTCATATTAAAGATCGACTATTCGATGATCCTTGTCCTTCAAATCTATAGCTTCATAAAGCCAGTCAATAAAATACGGCCCGTATTTATTCAAGAACGAATAGACATTCAAGACACGTTCCTGAAGCTCTCCGTTTGGCAGCAAAGCAGCAAACGCCAACCTGATATGCCGTTCGATAGTTTCGTCCTTACGGACACCGGCAAGATGAGCACTCTTCTGAAGTGTTCCGATATGATACATGATCTTTCGCCGCCGCTTCGCAAGATTTGCCGCCAAAGTCGGATCGATCTCAGAAAAATTTTGATCAAGCCTGTTTAGCTGAGCACTTATCGTTTCCTCGGTCTCAGCTAGGATTGCAGCCGTTTCTGCTGAGAGATGTTTTCTGCCAACGTTGTCTAAAACGCCATCAAATCCTGCAAACATATCAGAAATTTCGAACCCAAATTTATCCAGCGTGCGCCGATGTTTTGCTTCGACAACTGTGAAACTCTGACGATGCAGCACCGGCGTTACCGGACGTTCGAGAATTTTATACGCCTCACAATTTTGAGCAAAATAAGCGATCTCGGCGCCTCCGCCGAAATAGCAAACCGTCGGAAGCAAGTAATCCTGCACAACCGGACGAAGCATCACGCCCGGACTAAAACGCTGCGGATCATCTTTGGCAATCGCGGCCAACTCGGCAAGGCTAAATTCCTTTTTGTCTTCCTTGGATTGATAAAGACCATCGCCAACCTTGCGCAATGCTATTCGCCTGCCTTCGTCATCTATCCTGAATAACGGAAAATAAACGTCCTCGACCAAAACTTGCGCGTGATAACCGTCGCTTTCAAGCTCGCTGCTTTTTTGACGAATGTTCGTAACGATCTCTCCAGACTTTTCTATCGCTTCCACATAGATCGGCGCAACGAGTGACTTGATGCCTTGATGCATCGGATCGATAATGATCAGACCGTATTTCCTGAGAATAGTTGTAAGGCTTTTAGAAAATGCTCTGCCGAAAAGGATGCCTTCTGACCATACCTCTTCAATTGAGTCGCGCACTTCGCCGGAGAATTCTGTTTGCGAAAGTGAACTTAGAACATCGTCAATCACTTTAGCGATCGAGCCATCAATCTCTACGTTGCCAACCGGTGAGTTTTTTATATAGCCGGCAGGACGATTATCGGCATTGACCAGTTCACCAACATTTCCAATAAAAGCGGCGTGTGAAACTTCATCGAAATCGTGATCTTCCGTTGCAACCCAAAACACCGGCACGGCTTTGAAGCCGGCAGCGTTCAACTCTTCCGCCATTTTTATCGCTGATAGTGCCTTATAGATCGTGTAAAGCGGCCCTGTAAACAATCCGGCCTGCTGCCCGGTCACAACAGCTACAGTGTCGGAATCGCGAAGCAATTTAATATTCTCAAATGTCTTTTCGCCCGCGCCGTTTTCAGAATTTATCTCCTGCAGAGCATCGCAGAGAGCATTGCGGTCGGTCTTATAGTTTGTCAGGACTTCGGGTATAAACGATGAAATATCTGTGTGTGAAG
>JANMDA010000086.1:0-4987 GCA_031376085.1 Chloracidobacterium sp. | reverse complement strand
ACCGTACAAATAAAAAAGCCGGACGCTTTTGGCATCCGGCGAAGGTAGTGCAGGAATGCACAGTAGGAAATCACTTGGAATCTTTAAATTTTAGTGCGACAGAATTAATGCAATATCGCAATCCTGTCGGTTCCGGCCCGTCATCAAAGACGTGTCCGAGATGTGCGTGACAGCGGGCGCATTCGACCTCAGTTCGTACTTCGCCGAGACTTTTATCTGCTTTTTCGAGAACGTTCTTTTTATATATAGTCTCAAAAAAGCTCGGCCAGCCTGTGCCCGATTCAAACTTTGCTCCTGAGCGAAACAAGGCCAGGCCGCAACCTCCGCAGTAATAGGTTCCGTCTTTTTTGTTCTTTGTTAGTGCACCAGTATACGGAGCTTCAGTTCCTTCGCGCCACATCACATCAAACTCTTCCGCCGTCAGTAATTTCTTCCATTCGGCCTCGGTTTTGACGATCTCTTTTCCATCGAATTCACCGTCGGTAAATGTAAACTCGGAAACCGAGTCCGTTTTAACAGCCTTGCCAATTGGCGTCGGCGAAGGCTCGACCGCCTGACTTTGTACTGAGGCCCTCGAAGCGCAGCCGACCGGATAGATCAACACCGCACCGGCTGCGAGGGCAAAGATAACTAATGATGAAGCTATAAATTTCTGTTTCATAACCATTGTTTGATGCATTAATGTGCGTTGAGCATCCAATAAATCGCCCGATGATCGAAGGTCTTTTCCCTCCGGTGACAAGCAAACCCCTCCAGACACGCCTATCTCCGAAACCTTGTTAAATGCCTTCGATCATCGAACGAAACTGCTGGAACTATTTCGGCATTAGAACCGTATCGACAACGTGTATCACGCCGTTCGACTGGCGAACATCCGCGATCGTCACCGTCGATCTGCCGCCTTTTTCATCAACGAGAATAAGGTTTTTGCCGTCCATCATCCCGGTCAATTTACCACCGGCGACAGTCGTCAGCACGGCCTTTCCTTTTCCATCTTTGATAGCCTTAGCGATTGCTTTCGAGTCCAAATTTCCGGCAACGACATGGTATGTAAGAATACCCGTGAGCATCGACTTATTTTCCGGCTTGAGCAATGTATCGACCGTGCCTGCAGGCAGCTTGTCAAAAGCACTGTTAACCGGTGCAAAAACTGTAAACGGCCCCGCGCTCATCAAAGTCTCAACCAAACCCGCAGCCTTTACCGCCGCGATAAGCGTCGTATGATCCTTTGAGTTCACGGCGTTTTCTACAATGTTTTTTTTCTTAAACATCGCCGCTCCGCCGACCATCGGATTGCCGTCCGACTTCATACCCATCGACTGTGCCGAAACTCCAAACGTGACGCCGAGCGTCAAAACTACTATTGCTAATAATGATTTCATTTAAATATCTCCATTTGTAAAATTCTAAAAAAAGGCTTTTTTTTCCTTTGAAGTGGTTTTCGGCAGGCGTGAAGATATGGATTCAGAAAATGTCTGGAAAAGAAAATAAAAACGAATGTGCTGTTAATCGGCAAGATCGTCGGACGCTCTTGCGTACTTGGCAATGTTGGACATTTTTTCACGGATCAGGTCGAAACCAAAGCCTTGGCGGAGGAGGTGATCGTAGAATTTTTTTGCATCCTCGCGTGTTGCAGGCTTTCCTTTTAACCTTAGTCGTTTTTGTATTGCCTGATCGATCAAAGTGTCCTCAGGCAGCTTTTCAAAGGCATTTTCGATGGCCGCGTCCATGGTTTCCTTGTCGAGCTTTTTCTGCGACATCGCCTGCCGTAAGCGGTGTTTGCCTTGCGGCTTTTGCCTGAGTTTAGAGACTGCCAGATCGCCTGCATATTGCTCGTCGTTGAGGTATTTGTATTCTTTGAGTTTTTCGATAACTGCATCGACAATCGCTTCGTTTGTCCAGAGCTTTTCGAGAAGACGCTCCCGCAATTCTCGAACCGAACGAGGCTTTGCGGCAAGCAGCTTGACGGCGCGGTTCATCGTTTTCTCACGCGAACGCTCGAAGTCCTTTACTACACGCTCAGTTTCATCGACCTTTTTATAACGCTTTCGCCACATTTTTGCTGCTACCTGTTAAAATTCAGATTCGCCAATATTATGAACGGCATCCTCATCATCGACAAACCTGCCGGTATTACATCGCACGATGTAGTCGCGCGG
Source organism: Chloracidobacterium sp. (assembly GCA_031376085.1). Classification (GTDB taxonomy): domain Bacteria; phylum Acidobacteriota; class Blastocatellia; order Pyrinomonadales; family Pyrinomonadaceae; genus OLB17. The sequence goes on along the minus strand of JANMDA010000086.1, from coordinate 2,828 downwards.
GTGCGGCGTATCTTAAAGACAAAGCGTGTCGGGCATACGGGCACGCTAGATCCTTTTGCGACAGGAGTAATGGTGATCCTGGTCGGCCGGGCAACGCGTCTCGCGCAATTCCTCGACAAGGACAAAAAGGAATACGAAGCGGTCATCCAGTTTGGGTTTGAAACCGATACCGGCGACCGGACCGGATTGCGGATTGCGGATTGCGGATTGCGGAATGAAGAGATCGAGTCTCGAATTGATTCGGCGAACAGGGATGAAATTTTTGATTGCTTTCGCGGCGAGATCGAGCAAGTTCCGCCGATGTTTTCAGCAAAAAAAGTTGATGGCAAAAAACTTTACGAACATGCGCGAAAAGGCGAGATTATAATAAGAAAACCGGCTCATGTAACAATTTATGAGCTTGAGATCACCGAATCCGCAATCCGCAATCCGCAATCCGCAATCCGCATTAGAACAATTTGTTCAGCCGGAACTTACATACGCACACTCGCCGAAGACATAGGGCGAAAAATTGACTTGCCAGCCCATCTCGCCGAACTCCGTCGAACCCGAGCCGGGAAATTCATCATCGAGCAGAGTCTAACGCTCGAGGAGTTGGAGAAACTCGATGACCCAACTTCTGCCTTGATCTCAATGAACGAAGCCGTTTCGCATCTCGCTGCTATGGTGTTAGACGATAACCGCGTCGAAAAAACCAAAAACGGTCTTTCGACACGCGTTGCAGATGCCGAATACAAAGACGCCGATGCAGTACAAATGCTGGACGCAACTGGTAGCCTGATCGCAATTGGCTTTTACAACGAGGCGGAAAGTATTGTTCAACCAAAAGTAGTTTTGGTATAAAATTGCGGTAGAAGCGAATTATGAAAAAACGAGATCTGGCATTGGCATTTGGCGGCGCGGTCGGAGCGGCGGTCGCAGTCAAAATGCTGACGCGCGCGGCCACTGTCCACTGGGACGATGTCGTGGATAAGATCGCCCATTCCGATCATTCACATTTTGTAAATGTAGATGGAGTGCGGATGCACTATCAGGAATTTGGTGACGCAACAAAACCTCCTATGATCCTGATCCACGGTTACACAGCGTCGGTTTATGTGTGGAAAACCGTCGCGCCGATGTTCGCTGCTAATGGGTTTCGTGTTATCGCCGTTGATCTCGTAGGTTTTGGCTGGTCGGAAAAGCCTACATCGTTCGAGTATTCAATTCAGGCACAAGAGCGCATGATCTCGCGTTTTATGAATAGCCTAGGTATTGGGCGCTCAATTATAATCGGCAACTCCTACGGCGGCGCAGTCGCTCTAAATCTGACCCTCGATTACCCCGAAATGGTCGAGAAGTTGGTGCTTGTCGATTCGGTAACGAACGATTTGCCAAAAGATCATCCGCTTTTAAAGCTTGTGTCTTTTCGCGGCATCGGCGAGATATTAACGCCATTTGTTGCGGATTCGAGAACTTTCCTGCGTGCGAGAATGCACAAAACGCTCGCCCGGGCTAATCACCATTTGATCACCGAAGAGAGAATGAACGCGATTCGTCGTCCGCTGGTTGCGGCAGACGGCCATCACAGTTTGCTTGCTACATCGAGAAACTGGAACGCGAAACGTATTGAGGAAGATGCACATCTCATCAACCAACAGACACTCATCATATGGGGCGAAGAAGACACCGTCATCCCTATCAAATGCGGCCATAAACTCCACCACGATATACTCAATTCACGCTTCGTCGTTCTAAAGGACTGCGGCCACGTCCCGCCGGAAGAAAAGAGCGAGCTTTTCACAGAACTTGTCACCGAGTTTTGCCGCGACCCTAAAACATTTAAAAGTAGCGATAGTGTCCGATGATAGTCCACTCAAACAATCGGTCTTCAGCTTTCGTCCCACCGCCGATATTGTGAATTATTGAGTATCGAGCCGCCGATTTGTTCCAAAAGTTTGAGACGATCCCGATGTGTGTCAGGCCATGTCCGTCGAGGTCCCAAGCAACCACGTCACCGGGTTGATAGTCCTTATTGTTCGAGGTTATTGGCAACGATTTCCCTTTACGGGTAAAGTACGTCTGTAAATTGGGCACTCGTCGATGGTCGATGTTTGTGTCTGTTTTGGCCAGTCCCCATTTCTTCGGATACGCAGAGAAATTAGCGGCCATATCTTGGTGAACTTCTTTTTGCAGATCGACCCCGACTTTTCGAAATGCTCGAATGACAACGTCGGTACAGGCACCCGTTTCAGCCGGGACATCGCCCGCAGGATATGGCAGCGTGTAGTAGTCTTGGGAATAACCGGTGGTGGTTTTCGTTTGTTCGCGGGCGCTTTCGAGCATCCGAAGCACGGGTTCAGATGTGATTTCGGCAGAAACAGGCTTCTCCACCAATACTGGCGGCTGTTCACTCAAGGGCGACCTGACTGGGCAAGCAGAAATGAAACCAATCGAGAACGATAATAAAATGAATACTCGAAGCTTCATACAAAGGCAGAACGCTGTCGATATTATAAGGCAGAATTCAAGTCATATCGCTTTTTTTGTTTGTCTTCTTCATAATCGTATTCGTGCATGAATACGTCTTTCATAATGGCCGGATAATGACTGCTTCCGAAGCGACGATCTCATCAGTTAATGCCGCCGCGCTTTACGGCAAAGGCATTTTCACGACAGTTGCTATTTATGATAGAAAACCGTTTCTTTGGGAAAAACATTGGCAGCGACTTTGCAATAATGCAGAGAAGGTCACAGTTGATCTGTCTGAATATTCCGAAGAAACTACTCGAATAGTTCTCGATGAAATTGTAAAAATAAATGGCGTAACCAACGGTCGTATGCGGCTT
>JANMDA010000084.1:0-20486 GCA_031376085.1 Chloracidobacterium sp. | reverse complement strand
TATATATATATATATATATATATATATCGGTCAAGCCATCGGCCACAAGTCCCAACGTTGAGTATGTATATGGAGACAGAAGCGACGGCCATCTCGGAATTCGCAAGCTGACCGTTAGCAAAAATGCCGTCCTGACCGACATCATTCAGGACGAAGAGCAAAAGCTGCAATTCCTGGGCGGCTTTGTCGCCGGAAAACAGGAAACATTCTCAGGTCGATTTAAAGGAGCTGTTTTTAACTACGAATACGTCTCGTCTGGCCGAAACATGAGCGGCAGATTTTACTTTCTCCGCGCAAATGACACGACGCTTTATCTTCTGAGATTCACCGGCCAAAAGGATTCGCTGCGTTCACTGCGCAATCAAACCGACTCAATTGCAAGGACTTTTGCTGTGAAATAGCCTAATATTTGGCCATAGATCTAGAACTTTTCACAACTAAATTTATGAAGACTCGCCTATTTTTCCTGATCTGGATCATACTCTTTCCAACATTCGTTTTTTGCCAAGCTAAAGTATTGTCCGGAGGCAAGATATCTTTCACAACACAACAGGCCCCGTGGAACCTGGTTTTGTCTGCGAAAGATTTTTCTATTAGTCAGCAAAAAGTCCAACCTGACGGTGTGGCGGGCTATTTCTTCATAACCAATGACAGCACATATCTAAATGCATCAGTGTGGATAGAACCTGTTGGAAAGTGTAAGACAAGCAGAGAATGTCGTGATATGGTGTGGAAATTAGGTAATCCGGCATGGGGTGAGTTTCAAAACCCTGTGCTTTCTGAGATCGGATCTGTCAGTTATTTTGAATTCTATCGCCCATCGGTACAGGGACAGCCTGTCAAGATGCTGGATATGTATGCCGAATTTGTTAAAGACGGATACTGGGTTGATCTCCACATGTCGAAAGTTCTCTATAAAAAAGACGATCACTCTTTATTTGAAGACTTTGTTAGATCCGCCGTTTTTGAATCAAAGAAATAGCCGCTGCATCTAGGCTATTTGAAATTTTGCGCCGTTCGGGAAAATGTAACCGGATCGAGTTTCGGCTGCGGTCGCCTCGATACCGTTAAAACCTATTTTTTTCATTCTCATCTTTTGGACATTCTCCAAGCTCAGATCGGTAACGATCCTGATATCAAATCGCACTGATTTTGTCAGCAAACACAAGGCCGTCTGACCGTTGACCTGATACTTTTCACAAAGTAATTTTGCAAGAGAGTCACTATTTTCAGCGTCGAACCATTTTAGAAAGTCATCGCGGCCCATGCCGTCGGCACATTCCGCGAGGAATATAATAGTTCCGCCGTCAATGCAGGCATGAGAGGCGGCCTCAAGCGCCTTGTGGGCCTGGATGAGGTTGATGTCAAATGGATATCCGCCGCAACTTACTATAACAAGATTGCGTTTTTCGGCTATTTGAACGGTGTGCTGCGCGGCATATGCATCACAAGCTGTTCTGTGCGAAGTTCGCCAGTTGCCGCAGAAGAGGTCAACTATTTCACCAGCATCATTGACGATAGTGTTGATCGCAAAGGCAGGTGAGACTTTTTCAACGATCTCCATAAACGCCTCGTTGACAGCATTTCCATCGAGTTTTCCGGTTTCGACGCCGTCGCGACGTGAGTGAGTGTCGCAATCGAAGGCGAGTTTATGTGTTTCGGAGACGGTTCGTGATGAACCCAGGCCTGGGCAAATAAGCTTTCGCCCGCCCGTAAATCCGGCAAAATAATGAAACGTCACGCCGCCGATGATTATCACATGATCGTGTTCGATCAAAGCCCGGTTCAACTCGATAGGAATGCCGCCAGATGTTTCACCTGATCGCACCAGTTGCATCAGATCGCGCGGATCGTGGCCAAGTGTTTTTATTCGCTGAGCTATGAATGGTGTAAGGATCGCTTCTTTTTCAGTTTCAGTAACCTTGCGATGAATTCCTGTTGCGAAAATAATGCGGACGTCATGCGGCGCGGTTCCGTTTGCAATGAGACGGCGGACCACAAGATTTACAACTTGTCCACAACCGGTTTGACGAGTCGCATCAGGCACAACGATCAAAACAGACTGACCGGCATCGATCATTTCATCCAAACGAAGTGAGTCGAGCGGATCATCCAATCGTAGACCGATCTCAGCATCGGATAGAGAAGGTTCTTCAGCCGATAAGCCAATGACCTCGAAGCGTCCAGCGTCATATTCGAATGGAATAACATTACGCCCGTATTTCAGATCGATAGTGGGCATCAAAAATCCCTTGACGAAGGCTCGAAGCACTTTGTTCCGGTCTCGCAAATGTAAACTGCCTCGGCTTCGAGATTTTGCGTCTCCATTTGTATCGTGAGATGGTCGATGCCGAAATTGGAGTGCAGACGTTCTCGAACTCTGACAAGCAGTTCCGAATGAACTACCGAATCGATATGGCTGATGTGGGCTGAGAGTGCCTCGATACCGGACGAAATTGTCCAGACGTGCAGATCGTGAACTCCGCTCACGCCGTCAGTTTCGAGGATCGTTGTCTCGACAGCCGACAGATTAATATGAGCCGGCGTGCCTTCTAAAAGAACATTGACCGAATCTACTATTAAGCGCCATGCTCCGAAAATTATTATCAGGCTGATCAAAATACTGCAAAGTGGATCGGCCCACAACCAGCCGGCAGTGACGATCAAAACGCCTGCGACAATTGCCGTCACCGAGCCAAGCAGATCGCCCATAACGTGAAGCCATGCGCCGCGCATATTCAAATCATGTTTATGGCCGTGATGGAGCAGTTTTGCCGCTATGATATTCACCAACAATCCGCCAAAGGCAATTATCGTAAGCCTAAATCCGTCTATCGCCGGCGGCGATTGCCAGCGAATCACAGCTTCGTAGATAACGAAAATTGAAAGCAGGGCCAGTGCAATGCCATTGATAAATGCCGCAAGAATCTCGAGACGGTAATAACCGAAGGTCTTTTTTGCAGTTGCCGGACGCGAACCGAACCAAATGGCTGCGAGCGTCAAGCCAAGCGCCGCGACATCGGTCAGCATATGTCCAGCGTCGGCGATCAAGGCAAGCGAATTGGTGAGCCAGCCGCCGACCGCCTCGACGATCATATATACAAACGTCAGAACGAGGGCCGCAGTTAATCGCGTAGTTCGTGTGTCTTTGTCTGACGAATGTTGATGTGCGATCGTTTCACCTCCGTAATGCGCTTAATAGCGTCGCAGCACGTTGCCGTTTCGCAGGGAAATGATAAAACCCGTTCGATTGCCGCGATCGTCGCCGATCTCAACAGCCGTTTCAACGGACGGAGAGTGTATTTGAATTTTAAATGAACCGTCGGCACCCGAATTCGCCTGACGTCCTTGTGATCGAATGACCATTCCTGGTTGAGTTTTACCCGTAACGATATAAACATTGCCGCCGACCGGTTCGACACGCCAATCACTGGCAGCAATATCCACGCTTTCACCACTGCGCACGACCATAAATTTCCATGGTTCGTTCCAGTTGGTTGTTTGGCCCGATCTGGCAGTCGCTTTTAACCGCCAGTAATATGTGCCAGGCGAGATGCTCGAGAGACGGAAATCATGGGTTTGAACCTCATTCCTGTCTACCAAGATCGAATCGGACGCGAAATACGGAGATTTCGAAATCTGCAAAGAAAAGCTCGCTGCCGGATTTCCTTCGGGATCGGCCCAGGTAAAATTAACCGTCACACCGCTGCCGTAAGAATCGACTATCTGTTCCGAGTTTGCCGGTGAATTTGGCCTCGGCGGCGCCATCAGCTTTTCGCGTGCAGACAGTTTTGATCCGTTGACAGAGGCAAATTCATTTTCTCCGATCGTCGTTTTTTCACCGTTCAGCGTCGTTTCGACGCCGCCGCGACTAATGCGTATCTCGCCGCCGTCAGGGCCGTTTGCATTGAAGCTTGCATCAGTCTTTGACCCGATCTGATTTTCGCTCTCTCCGAGTTCGACAATGTTCTTTGTGTCGGCAGGCTGCTCCTCAGTTCGGACGTTTAGTTGGCCGTCATCAACGCGGACGCGAACATTCTTTCCACCAAAAAGGGAAGTCGTGTCGCGAATAACTACTGTGCTATTTGGCCTGACGGAATAAACCGAACCGTCGATCATCTGGATTATTGCACGCCCGTCAGATTGGGTTTGGATCGTGTCGCCTGCCGCGACCCACGTCGGATTTTTTACAAGTATCGTTTCGCGCGTTGAGGCACGAGTGATCCGCACTTCGCCCTCAAATGAAACGATCCGTGCAGCGTCCCTTGGCATTTCGCTCGAATCGACGGTTGCGAACCAGTTATTTCTCGAAGCATATTTGACCGCCGCTACCACGGCGCCCGTCAGCACCACAATAGCCACGAGTCCGTAGATCGTACTTCTGCGGATGTTCCACCAGTCAACGTAAAATTTGCGGTATTTATTTTCTTCCATCGCCTTTCGTTGATAGCGGCCTTATTCAATTTCGCCTTTGGTTGACACGGATTTTGGCGGAAACATAAGCGACAAGATTACAGAAATAAAGATCGCCCCGACTACGATTCCCAGCGAAAGATTAATAATCATTTGGTCAAATTCGTGGCGAGCGAACCGCTGCAGGAATTCGGCAAAGGAGGAACCATTTCCATTACCTAAAACCATTATCAGGCCTTCGGCAGCAAGAGGCAAGAGCATTTTCACGCCAATAAAACTCAACACGAATGCGAGGCCGTACTTGAGAAAATGAAATTTCTCAGCCATGTCCGCGAGCAGAAAGAAAAATGTCCGCAAGCCGAGGATCGCAAATATGTTCGATGTATAGACAATAAACCTATCCGTCGTAATGCCGAATATCGCCGGAATAGAATCAACAGCGAAAACCAGATCGGTAAATTCAACCACGATCAGCACCAGCAAAAGCAGCGTTCCGGTCCTCACTCCGTCTTTAACAACAAAAAAACTGTCGCCGTCATAGTGCTTCGAAATACGGATATATTTTGTTGCAAATCTCACGATCGCACTCTCGTGCGGCTCAAAATTATCCTCGGTATTCCTCAACATATTGAGGCCGGTGTAAAGAAGAAAAGCGCCGAAAAGATAAATGATCCAATGAAATCTCTCAACCAACTCTGCGCCGGCAAAGATCATAATCATTCGCATTCCGAGCGCACCCATTACGCCCCAGAACAATACGCGATGTTGATATTTTTTCGGAACTTTGAAAAACCCGAATATGAGCAGGAAAATAAACAGATTGTCGATCGAAAGCGAAAGCTCAATGAGATAGCCGGTTAAAAACTCCTTTGCCTTAAATAATGCCGGTGCGGCTCCGTAAACACTGTTTACGAATACATAGATAAATACGTTGAAAAGAAGAGCGAGCGAGAACCAGACAGCGCTCCAAATGATCGTTTCCTTGCGCGTGGGAGCGTGCGGCCTTCTGTTTACTATTCCGATATCGACAAACAATGCGGCCATGACAACGACAAAAAACGTTATCCAAACCCAATATGGAAATTCAATTTGGGTCATAAATTAGCAGGCCTCGCATGATGGAAAGATCGCTCAACGATATTGACGACTCGGCCGAGGCCGTCGGCATCAACGTGGGTGACATCATCAATAAGTTCGCTATCGACATCCAAAACCCCGAAAACTTCGCCCGCATTATCAAATATTGGCAAGACGATCTCGGACCTTGCTGCCGAACTGCATGCAATATGTCCCGGAAATTGATCTACATCGGGAACGATCATTATTTCGCGGGTCGTATAGGCACGTCCGCAAACTCCTTGGTCAAAATTGATCCGTGTGCAGGCAAGCGGCCCCTGAAATGGGCCGAGAACAAGCTGACCCTCTTTTTTCAAATAAAATCCGACCCAGAAAAAATCAAAGGCCTCTTTCAAAACGGCTGAGATATTGGCCAGATTTGCGGTCAGATCTGTTTCGCCGGAAATCAGTGCCTTGATCTGAGGCGTGAGTTTGCTGTATATGACTTGTCGGTCGTCCGTGTCAGGCAAAATTAGCGATTCAGCCATAAACTTTAAGTTTAGCCTGCCGCTCTAGAGGGTGCAAATGAATGCATGAAACGAAAAATGTATAATTCAAGACATGGAAGCTGCATTGAAGCTACTTTCCGTTGCAATTGGCGGTTCGCTGGGAGCCGTCGCACGTTACCTAATAAATATATCGCCACTCGCCACTGTTTTTGACAAATTTCCACTTCCGACTTTTCTGATAAACATCATCGGCTCGTTCCTGATCGGATTTTTGATGATAGTTTTTGCCGATAAGATGGTGGTAAATGAAAATATCCGGATGGCCGTCATCGTCGGATTTTTGGGAGCTTTTACAACCTTCTCGACATTTGAAATGGAAATATTCGGCCTGATGCGTGAAAGACAATTATTGCTCGCCTTTTTCTATCTTTTTTTAAGTGTTTTGGTTGGATTTTTAGGCATTGTGGCCGGCGTGGCCTTGGGCCGCAGGGTTTAGCATAGTCCGCGCATTACGCACGACTCTGACGGCATCTTCTGCTCGTTTTGCCATGGCAGTAAGGTGTCCCATTTTGCGGCCATTGCGAGGAGCTATCTTACCGTAAAGATGTAGTTTTACATCTTCATCTGTCACAGCGGCGGCCCAATCCGGTTCGCCAGCTTGCCAGAGATCGCCAAGCAGATTTGCCATCGCCGCCGGCCGGTAAAATTCCGTCGAGCCAAGCGGCAATCCGCAAACTGCACGCAACTGCTGTTCGAACTGCGACGTAACACAGGCATCGAATGTCAGATGTCCGGAATTGTGCGGACGCGGTGCAAGCTCATTAACCAGCAATTTTTCGTCTTTTGTCACAAAAAACTCAACACAAAGCGTGCCAATGTAACCCATTGTCTCTGCTATGTTTCGAGCAATTTCTATCGCTTGGGTGTAAACGATTTCGGAAATAACACCGGGCGCAAATGAAACGTCTAGAATGTGATGGGCGTGTTCATTTTCGATAACACCATAATGCGCAAAATTACCAAGCTGGTCACGCGCGCAAACGACCGAAACTTCCTTTTCAAATTCGATAAATGCTTCCATGACGGCTTCCTGTCCCTTTAGACGGGCTAACACATCTTCGGTCTTGGCGATGGCAGATAACTTCGCCTGCCCTTTGCCGTCATATCCAAATCCGGCCGTTTTCACCACTGCCGGCAATCCTATTTCTTTTGCACCCTGATGAAGATCTTCGATAGTTTTTATGTGCTTAAATTGAGCGACCGGAAAACCATTGGCCGAAAGAAATGTCTTCTCGCGTAGTCGGTTTTGCGTCGTGTGCAAAATCTCTCCTTTTGGAAAGACCGCAACGAATTGAGATGCTGCTTCGACTGACGACGCAGGAACATTCTCGAATTCAAAAGTCAAGACATCGACCGATCTTGCAAATGTTCGGACCGCGTCGAGATCTTCATACGAAGCCGACGTCTCTATATCTGCTATCTGCCCGGTCGGCGTGTCGCTCTCGGGTGAGAATGTGTGGACGCGATAGCCCATCTTGCGCGCTTCGATCGCGAACATGCGTCCGAGCTGCCCGCTGCCGAACACGCCAATGGTTGAATTTGGAAGTATAGTTTTTGTCACGGAATAACAGATTATTGCACAAGCCCGCGCGTAAGCAAGGGCGATACACTCAAGTTGGATGTAACTCCCCCGCTCACGCGCGGGCTGGGCATTAAGTTTTAGCTATTTCTGGCTGGTCTGCATCATCTGCTTGACCTCTTCGTTATGCTTTTGCGATTCGGCAAGGCCCTGGCTGTTTGAGACGGCAGTTTTGTAATTCTGTTTTTGGCGCTGCTGGTATTCACTGCGTGTGCTCAGGCCGTCGGTGGGTTGAGAAGCCAGGCGTTTTGTTTCATTAGTCTTTACATCGTCGTATGATTTCTCAACGCCGGAAAAAAGGTAATATGCGCCTCCGGCAATAAGGGCAAGAAAAATCAGTGTCGACAGCCATGAACTACTTTTTGCCGCCTCGCGCGGACCAATGCGTTGGCTGCTCACCATAAATCTGGTTCCCATGTCATGCCCGCAGCGGCGGCAGTCATAATCCGATGCCAGATTAGCCAATCCGCATTTTGTGCAGTTTATCTTGTTCATACTTCGAACCTCTACAAGACAGGATGGGGAGACATAACTATATTATACAGCTTCCTGAGGTGAAGTTACAACAATTTTTAACGCGGATTCGTCTTCAAAATACCTATGGGTGAGGCGTTCCTTAGTAGTTTCACTGGTCAATTCACGCAGAGCGTCTGCGGCAATCCACCTGGCTGACTTGGTGTCTTGCGATTTGATCCGCTTCGCCGTCTCGATTGCTAATTGATTAAGGTGTAGATTCCGTTTGCCAATTTGGCGCAAGGACCAATTTACAGCCTTTTTCACAAAATTTCGGTCGTCATCGGCGTCTTTCTCAATAATCGGCAAAAATGCAGCGAGTTGTTCGTTAGACGCCTTCTTATCGTGAACAGCCAGATAAGCCATCATTGAAAATCCAGCACGTTTTTCAAATTCAGGCTTGCGTTTCACCCACTCGATCGCCTTTTCATAGGCAAACGGCGTCCGGCAAAACAGGTAACTGCACGCTCCGTCAACCGTCGCCCAGTTGTCAAAATCCGCCGCCCATTCGTCCATTTGCTCTGGTGTAACTTGTTTATTGTCGTCGATCATGAAAGCAACTGCGCGAGCATCGTAAATTCCGGTCTTCCACAACTTGAGCGCCGTCGCGTGTCGATCAGCCACGAGCTTTTTTACTTCTCGGGCGAACGCCTTTAGCTCCGGCGTGCGTATGCCAAAGGCTTTCGGAGTATTGATGGCGTATCGTTCGAGATCTGCGATCTTCGACGGATCGCTGAGAGCACGCAACTCTTTGATGATCTCGTCAATGGTCATTTCAATCTGGTTTTAAGGACGTTTCGAGTCTGCTTTGAGCGAAATGTTTTGAGTTTCTTGCGAAGATCGGGCCGCGAATTAGCAAGTATGGCAATCGCCAGCAATGCAGCATTTTTTGCACCCGCAGAGCCGATTGCAAGCGTACCAACCGGAACACCTGCGGGCATTTGGGCTATAGACAACAGCGAATCAAGGCCTTTCAACGCTTTGCTTTCAATAGGCACGCCGAGCACCGGAAGGATCGTTTGAGAAGCGCACATTCCCGGGAGATGCGCCGCACCGCCCGCACCGGCGATGATTACCTCGATGCCCCGCTCCTCTGCAGATTGTGCAAATTCAAAAAGCAGATCAGGCGTCCGATGAGCAGATACGATCTTTGTCTCGTGGGAGACGCCAAATTCTTTCAGAGTCAGCGAAGCGATCTCCATCGTCGGCCAGTCGGACTTACTGCCCATGATGATCGAAATACACGGCGTTTTGAGAATTCTTCGCGATTTCATAGACAATCAAGTCAAATTGCACCAATTACTCTCGCCCAATCAAATGCGGGACCAATATCTGTTTTATCCGTCCGACAATTTACATGACTTGCAATTCCACTGAAGCTAGTAAATTCAGCCGTTGAAAGGATGGAATATCTCGATTGCTCGTTTACGAAAGTCTTAGGGATATTATATTTTGCACATAGAAACTTGATCAGTTTGATCAGCGAACCATACTGATTATCAGTGAACCTTGCGTAATACTCGAAACCTCTGTACTTGCTCGGGAGTTTAGTATAAAACTGCGTTTCGCCAACTGTACAATAGACGTCATCATCCCTGTAGGTAGTAACAAGGTTATCACCGATTTTCTTCAAGGGACCTATATTAGAGATCTCGACACCTATGCTCTCCCGGCTCATTGCAGTATTACCACCAACGGCTCCCGGTCCTAAGTGGTAGCTCCAATACTTCGACGCGAACAGGTTATAGATAGCTCCGCTTCTTGCGATTAGAAATGGCACGGAAACATGCTGTTTTGACAGATACTCGACGTCCCCTTTGATATATCCCATTGTGTAATGGAGAATAATTTTCTTCTTTATCGTCACTTCTTCGTAGTAGTACGACTTATCGTTGTTATCACGTTTGCAGTCTATTACTGTAAGTGGTTCAGAAGTACCCGGAATGTTTACAATCTCATTAGTAAGAATAAACTTCTTTCCTGCTGAATCTAGCCCTTGAGCCTGAAATGATGTTTCATGTGCTGGGATACTCGATGCCCTCATGATAATAGTTGGGAACTCGATGTTATGCCGAGTAGCCTCTTTCTCCATCAAAATAATAAAGATTCTCAGTCTTGATAACGTCCAATCCGGCGGAGTCTAACCGCCCAAGCAGAGATATTATCTGTGCGTGCGAGATCATATTACCTTCGCCTGATTCGGGTAAAAAGCGGCATCGCCAGTGATCGACGGTGAATGTATCAGGCTGGCCGCCGGGATAAACCTTTACTCCGCGATTTGCGATCGTATGGAGTTTGACGCCGTCGCCGTTAACTTTTTCGACAAGCGCTCCGAGTTCGTCAGCAACGCCGTAAAACGAGCCTTTCCACCAGTCGAGAAACACATCGACGCCAACGAGTTCTTTTTTCTGCGGCGTCGGAAAGGAAACTATCGGCTTTGCGCTCGCGTCGCCTTCGTTTGCAGCATACGACACGCTCTTGAGTGTTTCGGGCTTTTGGCCTAGACGTGCCACGACCGCATCGGCAAATTCTTTCGTGCCGACTTTTTCCTTCGAGATGCCTTCCTTGAACATATCGTATGTATGCACGCCGTCCTCGATCGTGCGCAGCCACGCATTGTGCGCAAGTTCGGCGATGTCGGGCTGATTGATATGAACGAGCATCAGGATCGCACCTAAAAAGAGGCCTGACGGATTTGCAAGATTCTGGCCCGCGCGGCGCGGCGCGCTGCCGTGGATCGCCTCGAACATAGCGACCTTTTCGCCGATATTCGACGATCCTGCAAGGCCGACAGAACCCGCGATCTGGGCTGCAACGTCAGACAAAACATCGCCGTAAAGATTTGGCATTACGATCACGTCAAAATTCTCAGGCGTATCGGCCATCTTTGCCGAGCCTATATCGACGATCCAGTGATCTGCCTCGATCTCGGGATATTCCGGAGCTATCTCGTCAAAAACACGGTGAAACAGGCCATCTGTCCGCTTCATGATGTTGTCTTTTATAAAACATGTGACCTTTTTTCGGTCAAAATTTCTGGCGTATTCAAAGGCGTAGCGGACGATCTTTTCCGAGCCGGGACGCGAGATCAGTTTCAGACATTCCTCAACCTGATCTGTCTGGCGATATTCGATGCCAGCATAAGTGTCCTCTTCGTTTTCGCGGATGATGACGACATCCATCACCGGGTGCTTTGTGTTGACGAACGGGTGATACGAAACGCACGGCCGCACATTAGCATACAGCCCGAGCGTCTTTCGCACGGCGACATTAAGAGAGCTGTAACCGCCGCCCTGCGGCGTTGTGATCGGTGCTTTGAGGAATACTTTTGTTCTACGAAGCGATTCCCATGATTCCGGCGCAATGCCGGCCAGATTGCCTGATAAATAGACCTTTTCGCCGATCTCGATCTCTTCGATGTCGAGCCGCGCACCGGCCTCATTCAAAATATGCAGCGTAGCCGCCATGATCTCCGGCCCGATACCGTCTCCATGTGCGACCGTTATTGGAACATTACTCATTATTCTTATATTTCCTCTGTCTCAAATATACCTGTAGGGCTAAGTGAGTGATTTTATCGGAAACAAAGGCTATTGGCAAAAATGAGCTGAAGCTCATTTTTTGTACGGCTCCATGTTATAGATCACTTGCTTTGCTGGTTTATCGGCAGTTGCGGGCCAATCGAGAACTGCCCGCCATTTGCCTTCACTTAGGAGCTCAAAGCGATAGGCATTTCCGCCGCCGACTACGGGGACGAATTGAATGTGATCGTCCGTGATCTCGCTTGCCGCAACCCGACGTGCGTCCGTTGTGGTATAGCGAAATTCGCCGTTTACCAGAGCGTAACGAGCTGAGTCCTTGACTGTTGTGAGGCTGGCGTCGGCAAAGCTCTCTTCGGTCAACACTGTGCCATTAAAAGAATACCTTTCATAAAACGGCTCCTGCCCTTCACCGGTGCCGCGCCATGTGCCTTCTAGCCACTTAATGCGGGAAATGTCGTCAACTGTTACATTCTTTTTCCAGTTTACCGTAACGGCAGGGACGTTTGTGTCGGTAATATTGTTAACCGAGCAACCCACCAACAGAGAGACAAATGCTAACAAAAAAATAAATGCAATTCGGTAAGTATTTTTCTTCATATTTCATCGATCCTTTTTGCGAGGGCTATATCAACATCGGTTATACCGCCGCAGTCGTGAGTTGTCAGGGCGATCTCGGCATAGCCCCATCCGAACGTGATGTCAGGATGGTGGTCGGCCTCTTCAGCGAGCGCGCCGACGCAGTTTACTAATGCTAATGATGAGGCAAAGTTTTCAAATTTCAAGCGTTTTTTGAGCATTGCGTCGTCGATTGTCCAGTTGTTGAGTGTGCCAAGTGCCACGGCTAATTCACTTTCTCCTAATATTTGACGCTGCATAATTCTCCTGTTTTTGCCGCCCGCTTTCGCAGGCGGTTCTGACCTTTTTCGCGTTTTACGGTATACTCTATGTTTTTGGTAACTTCCTAGAAGGTATCTGTATTATGCGTATTTGGTCAAGAATCCTTATATTTTCATTAGCCGCTTTTTTGATCTCGTGCGGCGAACAACAGCCGGCGACGCCGCTTGAAACTTATAAGACGTATACAAAGGCGATCAAGAAAAAGGATACGGCGGCGATGAAGCTGCTACTTTCCGAAGCGACGATCAAGATGAATGAGCAGGAGGCAAAGGCTCAGAATGTGTCGATCGACGAGATCGTAAAACGCGAGACACTCTTTATCGAAAGCCAAAAATCGGTCGAGTATCGCGATGAAAAGATCGAGGGCGACAAAGCGACCTTGGAGGTTAAGAATTCTTTCGGATCGTGGGAAACAGTGCCTTTTGTTCGCGAAGAAGGTGTCTGGAAGATCGATAAGCTTGGTTACGCGAACCAAATGATGAAGGAAATTCTCAACAAACAAAAGCAAGCATTTGACGGGGACGGTATCGACAAACAAGATCCAGCTTTCAGCGGGGATGTCGATGATTCTGCACCGCTCGAAGAACTACCGAAGGAGTAAAAGAACATTGGCGATCATTAAGGCTTTTCGAGCTTTGCGGCCTGACGAATCACACGCAAAGCAGGTATCATGTGTGCCCTACGACGTTGTTTACGAGTCGGAGGTGCGTAAATTCATCGCGTCCAATTCGCTTAGTTTTTTGCGCGTGACGCGTGCCGAAGGTGAGTTTCCCGAAGACAGCAAACCGCTGGTTGAGGAGGTATTTGCTCGAGCCAAGCAGAATCTTGATTGGTTCATCAGCGAAAATATCTACGCCGCCGACCCTGAAGAAGCTTTTTATGTTTATCAACTCGCCACCGACAGCCACGCGCAAACTGGCATCGTCGGGTGCTGTTCGATCGACGAATACGAGCAGGGCGTGATCAGGAAACACGAAAATGTGCGGCCGGATAAGGTCGAGGATCGCACGGGACATCTCCTCGCCGTCCAGGCGCAGACGGGATTGATATTTTTGGCGTTTCGCAATACTGACGCTATCCGTAATTTGCTTGCCGAGGCTGTCCAAAACGAACCGATCTACACTTTTGAGTGTCCCGACGGTATCCGGCAAAAGGTTTGGCGGCTGACTGAAACGGAAGTGTGGAGAAAAGCCTTTGCCGAGGTTCCATCGCTTTACATTGCCGACGGTCATCATCGTGCCGAGAGTGCAAAGCTTGCTCGCGACACTATGCGAGCTTCAAATCCTGCACATACCGGAACGGAAGATTACAACTTTGTCGTCGCCGGAATGTTTCCGGCCGAAGATCTCAGAATTTTGCCGTATAATCGAGTTATAAAAGACCTCAACGGCCTTTCAGAGGAAGAGTTTTTTGAGCGTGTACAGGAAAATTTTGTACTGAGCGAAACCGACGAAAAAGTGCCGCAAAATCACGGCGAGGTTTGCATGTATATCGACAGCAAATGGCATAAGCTGCGGTTCAACGTCGAATATGTTAGTGATCCCGATCCGATTGAGCGGCTCGACGTTAGCATTTTGCAGGACTTTCTCCTTAAGCCATTTTTAGGTATTGATGATGCACGCACAGACAATCGCATTGGTTTTGTCGGAGGCGCTCGCGGGACAAAGGAACTCGAACGGATAGTCGATGAAGGCATCGCAAAGGTCGCATTTTCGATGTTCCCGACAACGATGGACGACCTTTTTGCTGTCTCGGACATGGGCGAGATCATGCCGCCAAAATCGACATGGTTCGAGCCGAAGCTGAAAGACGGACTTTTGGTACACATGATTTAATAGTTTATGGACAGGACGATGGACAGGACGGAGTTAGCCGATCTTCGAAGAGATTTTAAGTCAAGCGGATTGCTCGAATCCGAGGTTGCGGCGAGCCCGTTCATCCAGTTTTCAGCATGGATGAAAGACGCTCTGAGTGCCGACATCATCGACCCGAACGCGATGACAGTCGCAACCGTCGGCAGTGACGGACGCCCTTCGGCTCGTATTGTGCTGCTCAAATTTTTTGACGAGCAAGGGTTTGTTTTCTTTACAAATTATGACGGTAAAAAAGGGACCGATCTCTCAAACGACCCGTTCACAGTCTTTCATTTTTTCTGGTCTCAGCTTGACAGGCAAGTTGCAATTTATGGCCGCGTAGAAAAGACCGCGCGTGAAGAATCGGAAAAATATTTTAATTCACGTCCAGTTGACAGCCGTCTTGGTGCATGGGCATCGAACCAAAGCAAAGTCATCGAGTCGCGCGAAGTTCTCGAGAAAAGATTTGAAGAATTTCGCGAAAAGTTTGGTGATGATGTTCCGCTGCCGCCGTTCTGGGGCGGCTTTCGTCTAACGCCGGATAAATTCGAATTTTGGCAGGGAAGGCAAAATCGGCTGCACGACAGAATATGTTACACATTCGCCGACGATGCATGGAAGATATCACGCCTCTCTCCGTAACCGATATGATCGAAACTGAAAGGCTTTTTTTTAGAAAACTCACCACAGACGACTTGCCCTGGCTGATCGAGATGCGCTCCGCCGAACCAGTTAGACGTTATCTCGGGGGCACAAAAATGCAGAATCCCGAATCGCTTGCTACCCGGCTGCAATTCTATATTGACTGCTATGAAAAATTCGGCTTTGGAAACTATGCGATGGGCTTAAAGTCGACGGGCGAACTGATCGGCACAAGCGGTATACAGCCGCTTAATGATACAGGCGAAATTGAGGTTGGTTACACTCTCTCAGAAAAATTTTGGCTGCAAGGCTATGGTTATGAGTGTGCATATGGCTGGCTGAAACATGGCTTCGAAAATTGCGCCCTGGAACGCATTGTCGCGGTCGCTTACCCGGAAAATACCGGCTCGTGGCGCATAATGGAAAAATGCGGAATGCGTTACGAAAAAACCGAAGCACATTATGGAGCAGATTGCGTGTTCTATGCGATCTCGCGTGAAGAGTTTTTAAGCAAAGAGGGTTTATGAAAAAGATCACATTTTTGTTAATTGTTTTGGTATCTGCAATATCGGCTTTTGGCCAAACTCCGAAGAGCCATTGGGCAAAATATGATTCGGGTAAGATTCATTACTACGACATCGGAAAATCGAATAAGAAAGCTCTCATATTTATCCACGGTTGGACCTGTAATGCCGATTTCTGGAAGGACTCATACAATGCGTTTCCAGAGTATCGCTTGATTGCCATCGACCTGCCGGGCCACGGCCAGAGTGATAAACCAAAGGCTACATACTCAATGGAGTATTTTGCAAAATCCATTGACGCGGTGATGAAAATGGCAAAAATAAAACAAGCCGTCCTTGTAGGTCACAGTATGGGCACGCCTGTGATACGGCAATTCTATCGACTTTATCCGAAGGAGACATTAGGCCTTGTGATAGTTGACGGACAGCTTAAGCCATTTGGCCCGAAGGCGGAAATGGATAAGTACTTTGAGCCGCTTCTTTCCAACTACAAGGAAAACGCTCCCAAATTTATTGATGGGCTGCTCGGCCCGACCCGGGCAGATCTAAAACCGGCGATCCGTGCAACGATGCTTTCTGCCCCCGATCATGTCGCCGTCAGCGCGATGAAAGGAATGCTTGATGAGAGCATCTGGACGAACGATCAGATCAAAGTTCCGGCATTGGCCGTCATGGCCGAATCGCCGTGGCTGCCAAAGGACAATGCGGATATTTACAAGACAGTCGCTCCTAACATCGAGTACAAACTTTGGACCGGTGTCAGCCATTTTCTCATGATGGAAAAGCCAAAGGAATTTAACGACGCTGTTAGATCATTTGTAGTAAAGAACAAACTTCTCTAGTAGTGCAGCGAAATGCGCCCTAACATTCCAAAGCTCATCTTTGCCATTCTGCTGAGCCTGTATTTTTTTTGGATCGCATATGATCCGATGCAAGGCAGCTTTCTGGACAACGTCGATCTGCCGATCCACGAGACTGGACATCTGATATTTCGAATACTCGGCGAGTTCATGGGCATTGCGGGCGGCTCGCTGTTTCAGGTGATCTTTCCCACTGTTTTTGTTAGCTATTTTGTTTGGCAAAAGAGCTATTATTCCGCTGCGATGGTTTTGTTGTGGGTCGGGCAAAGCATTTTGAATGTATGGGTTTACGCTGCTGACGCAGTTGTTATGCAGCTTGTTTTGACTAGCGGATTTACCGGCAGCGAGGGAAGTTTTCACGATTGGAATTATCTGTTGACGGCGACAGGGCTTATCAATTCCACAAAGACGGTTGCAGGAATTATAAGATTCATCGGAACGGTTACTATAATAACTGCAGGCGCATCGGCGATCTATTTTTCCTTTTTCTCAAACGAAGAGAACTTATGAAGGCAACTCTTATCACAGGAGCATCCAGCGGTATTGGCGAGGCTTTTGCACGGCGGCTAGCTGCCGAGAAGCATGATCTGGTGCTGGTTGCGCGTTCGGAAAAGGCGCTTCATGAATTGTGCGACGAGCTTATGCTCGAACATAAAATTACTGCTCACTATGTCGCTCTTGATCTAACGGAAGCAGATGCCGATCATAGACTGCTCGAAGAAACAGAGAAGCATGGATTTGAGATAGATTGGCTCATTAACAACGCAGGCTTTGGTTCATACGGTGATTTTGCAAAACTCGATATTGACAACGAAAAGCGAATGGTCGATCTTAACATTCGCTCGCTTGTCGCGTTGACGCACCGGTATTTGCAGGGAATGAGAAAAAGAAAAAGCGGGACAATCATAAATGTTTCGTCCGCTGCTGGTTTTCAGCCGATCCCGTTTATGTCGACATATGCAGCGACAAAAGCCTTTGTAAATTTCTTTTCCGAGGCTATAGCTGAGGAAAATCGGCCGTTTGGAATACGGGTTATGGCACTCTGTCCCGGACCAACAAAAACCAACTTTCAGGCTGTTGCCAGATTTGACCTTCCTGTCGAGATCAAAGGCAAGCAAACTGCCGAAGAGGTGATCGAGGCAGCTTTACGCGGTATTAAAAGCGGCCGGACTAGAATTGTATCGGGATTTATGAATGACCTTGTCTCACGTGTTGTAAACTTTGTGCCGAATATTGTAATTACACGTCTGATGGCGAGGGCATTGCGGTCTAAATATCAGGATGAGTAGATCGCTTTTGCGATCTGGCAGGCAGGATGCTTGCCGCTCCAGTCATATGAAGTTCACAGTCTTAGGCAGCGGTTCGAGCGGTAACGCCGTTTTGATCTCAACCGAGAGGACCAATGTTTTGGTCGATGCGGGAATGAGTGCGCGTGAAATTCTGCGGAGGCTTGGCGAGGTTGGTGTTCGGTTTGATCAGATGGACGCCATACTTCTCACTCACGAACACAGCGATCACGCCGGCGGGCTGCGCGTTTTGATGGGAACCGTGAATTGCCCTGTTTATATTTCGCGGCCGACTGAGAACGCTTTCTACGACACGCGAAAAGGCGGACAAAACGGCGACAGCGAATCGGCAAAGAGACAAGCTGCATTAAAGAACCGAACTGTCGAGATCGAATCCAGCCATGATTTTCGGATCGGCGACATCGATTTTGAACCTTTTAGCGTGCCGCATGATGCCATGGATAACTTTGGTTTTGTGGCGAAGAAAGACGGTGTTCGCATAGCGACGCTGATGGATTTTGGCCACATCAGCGAGCTTATCAAGGAAAAATTAAAGGGCTGCGACGCGATCATTATCGAATCAAATCACAGCCGCGACATGCTCCGTGCATGTTCGATGTACACTTGGGACCTAAAGCAAAGAATAATGTCCCGTACCGGCCATCTTTCAAACGAAGACCTCTATGATTGGCTGTCGGGTGATTTTGATGGCTCAGCACGACATATTGTTCTCGCTCATCTTTCGCAGCGTGCGAACGAACCTCATCTTGCCCGCATCACAGCGGAAACAGCGCTGCAAATGCGCCCACCGCTTTTCAAAGCCGAAACACAGATATCAATCTCACATCCCAAACAACCGACAGCCTGGCTCCAATTCTAGCTTCGATCAAAATAGCGGCAGGTTTTCTTTTTCTTGATCGAGCACGCCGTGAAATGTGAGTCGATGCAACGGACAATGGCCGTGCTCGCGTAAGGCAGTCCAATGAACTGTAGCACCGTAACCCTTGTGGCTTGCGAATCCGTATTGAGGATATTCGATATCGTAGGCTTTCATAAGGTCGTCGCGGTAGGTTTTTGCAAGGATTGATGCCGCTGCAATAGAAGCCGATATCGTGTCGCCCTTTATGATCGGCATCTGCGGGAGTGGAGACATTTTTAGTTGGAGAGCATCGATCAAAAGAAAATCGGCCTGCGGAGTAAGTGCCGCGATGGCCATAAGCATAGCCTGTTTGGTAGCTTCGAGAATGTTGATCCGGTCGATTTCGTCTGCTTCGACCTGACCGATTGCATAGGCGATACAATCGACTTTAAGCTGAGCGGCGATCTCATCTCGCATCTCGGCTGTCAATTTTTTTGAATCGTCCAGGCCATTTGGGAGCGGTTTTTCGGGGTCGAGAATACATGCTCCGGCAACGACTGGCCCAGCCAAACATCCGCGTCCAACCTCGTCAACACCTGCAACCAACCTAAAGCCTTCTTCGTGTGCCTGCTGTTCGAAAACAAGGCCGATCGATCCAACCTTAAGATCTTCAAACAACGAAACGCGAGCTGCCGATCCATCTTTCTCTAGTGAATCGACCGTACTCGCGTTTGCCATTTTTATCCTTTCTAACTAGCTAGCCTGCTGCTTTTTGGCGCGCGTGTCGCGTTCCTTAATGCGGGCTGCTTTGCCGCGCAGATCACGAAGGTAATATAGCTTCGCACGGCGCACCTTGCCGCGGCGAATGACATCTATGTGGTCAATAACCGTCGCGTGAAGCGGAAATATACGCTCTACGCCAACGCCGAAGCTGACCTTGCGGACCGTCACGGTCTCGCGAATGCCGCCGTGTTTGATTGCTATGCAAATGCCCTCAAAAGCCTGTAGCCGTTCCTTGTTGCCTTCTTTAATGCGGACGTGCACGCGTAGCGTGTCGCCTGGTTGGAATTGAGGAACGTTCCCTTTTATTTGTAGCTGTTCAACAGCATCTAATCTATTCATTTTAGTTTTCGGCCAGAGGTCAACGCTGAAGAGCGCTCACATATCACCATTTTCTCCTGTTAATAAATCCTTACGATTTAGTTTTGTTTTCTCAAGCGCCTTTTGTTTGCGCCATTTTTCAATCTCGGCATGATTGCCGTTCAATAAAACTTCGGGTACCGACATTCCGCGAAACTCCGCCGGTCGCGTGTAATGCGGACAATCGAGCAAGCCATCGGAAAATGAGTCATTCTCAGCCGATGTCTCGCTGCCAAGAGCGTTCGGTAAAAGCCTGACGATGCTGTCAACTACCACAACCGCCGCCGGTTCGCCGCCTGACAAGACGTAATCACCGATCGATATCTCGTCAGTGACAAGCGCCTCATTGACACGCTCGTCAACGCCTTCGTAACGTCCGCATATCAAGACAGCGTGCTCAGTCTCATCCGCGATCATCTGTGCGGTCGCCTGTTTAAAGGGCTTTCCTTGAGGCGAAAGCAAGATCACTCGCGTCTTTGCCGGATAGGTATCGCGGTCACTAGTGCCAACTAAATTTTCAATCGCGGCAAAGATCGGCTCAGGTTTCAAAACCATCCCGTCGCCACCGCCAAATGGCCTATCATCGACCATCTTGTGCTTGTCCAACGCATATTCGCGTATGTCGTGGACATGCAATTCAACAATATCCGCAAGTTTTGCCCGGCGGATTATTCCAAAATCAAATACCGAGGAAAAGAACTCCGGGAAAATTGTTAAAACATCGATCTTTAGCATTTTGTCATTCGTCATTTG
>JANMDA010000078.1:0-4635 GCA_031376085.1 Chloracidobacterium sp. | reverse complement strand
ATTTCGATAGGCAAGTGCAGTTGGATATTCAGCGACCGAGTCTTCCATCAGGTGCATCCCCTTTAGGAATTCGCCGTTGTGGATCGTGATCTTGCCGAGACCGTGCATCGCGACTGCACGCGACAGCTGATCGGCAGGCATGTTGAGAATCTGGTTAAATTCGCGTTTTGCCTTCATCCAGTTGCCTATGTGATGACGATGAAGTTCGGCAAGATAACGTAAAGGAGTCGGGTCAGCCGGATCGAGTGTGCGTGCCCGCGAATAGTATTGTTCTGCAAGAATGTAACGGCCTGCGTTCTCTGCGACAAGGCCCTGCTTCATCAGCTTCATGATCGAGGCTGACACAGCAGGATCGAAATTCGGCTCGGGTGCGATCTCGCCGATATTTTCGACGCCGAGTTTCTTCAGTTCTTTTGCCGCGTCCTTTGCCTTGTCGGCAAACATACATTTTTCGGCAAGGACGTTTTGATACAACGCTATCGCACCGGGCTTGTCGCCGGCGGTTGCTTTTGCCTTCGCGTCTTTCATCGTGGTGTCGATGTTGGTTTTGCGATTTTTGACTTCGGTGCCTACAAGTTTTTCAACGTCAGCGAGTTTTATTTTGCCATTCGTGTTTTCAACTTTACCGATCGGTGTCGCATCGGCTGTTGCGAGGACGATGACCGGCAGTTTTGAATCACCGATAAGTTTTTTTGAGTTTGGGTCGGCTAACTCGTCAAGTTGCATCGTGACGCATTGCTTCGCGTAGAGCGAAAGATCGCGCGATTCGAGTAGTCCCGACTGTTTTATTTCGGTACGGGCAGTCTCTGTATTGGTTGCTGCGACAAACCAATAAAGGATGAGGCCTGACTGGGATGCGGCGGGAGACTTAGGGTCATGACCTTTCCATGGGACATGATATACAACCGGATTGTCACCGCCGGTATTATTGCCGCCGCCCGACATTCCACCACCGCCGCCGCCGCCTCCACCGCCACAAGTGGCCCAAACCGGCGATGAAGCGAAAACGACAACGAGGAGAAAGGCGACAACGCGGACAAAAGAGTTTTTCATAATGCAAAATTTTATCAAACGAGGCCAAATTTACCACGAAAAACACGAACAGGAATCATTGAACCCATTTCGTGCCTTTCGTAAATTTCGGAGTTGAAATTTTTTACTGTTTTCCGGCTTTGAGTTCGGCTATGCGTTTTTCTATATTTGACGTATCTGCTTTTTCGGCTTTGCCCTGGACTAAGGCCGCCTCGGCGGCGGCTAATGCATCCTGCATTCGGCCCAATTGCAGCAGGATCGTTGATTTTCTTGACAGATTTTGGAAAGATCCGTTCGTCTTGATCTGATCATCGGTTATTTTGAGCGCCTGATCGAACCATTTCGTTGCCTCATCGGATTGCTTGTTCGTTTTGGCATAAATGGCCGCATTAATGAACGGCCCTGCGTCGTCTGATTTTGCAGCGGCAACGTAGGCTTTAAGCCGCGTCATAGTCGAGCCGACAACGTCTTTGACCTCGACAGAAAAGGGAACCTTGATCTTTTCCCAACGCAAGCTTACCCGAGCCGATGTAGCAGTCACGGGAGTTATGCCGAACGTAAGCAGCTCGGAGCTGTCGGTGGTTGTCTCGGCTTTTGTTTTAACACGAAGCGCGTCTTTTTTTGGATCGTGTGCAAAGCTGCCCCATTGGCCGTCGTCCTTGTTAAAGATGATCGTCCAGTCGCCGTCTTTAGCAGGGAGCAGATGAAAGCTATATTTCCCTGCGGCAAGCAACTGGCCGTTAACAAGCACATCGTCAGTAACGACAAAGAGCGTGGCTTCGTTAGCACCGGCGCGCCAAATATGTCCCCACGGGACGATCGGAGCGTCTTTCGGGCGGACGCGGCTATCATCGAGAGTGGCTTCACCTTTCGCTTCCGTCGGCCAATCGCCATAAATCACACGGCCCTTAACTGCCGGGCGGCTATATGTGATCGACACTTCCGTCGTGCCGATGGTTTGCATCACGCTTGCCTTTTGGCTGTCGCGCGGAACCGGCGGACGAACCTGTGCGGTGGCAAATGTTGACGCAAGCAATACAAAAGTAAGAACTGAGATATAAGAAATGAGAATACGTTTCATAAAAACTCCTTTAAGAAAACTTAGCCGCAGATAAACGCAGATACGGAAAAACTACAAAAATAGTTTCTTATCTGCGTTTATCTACTTTAATCTGCGGCAAAAAACTTCCTTTACTCGTCTTCTTCATGTGCTCGCACCCGGCCAGCGGCGACAGCTTCCTGGATCACTTTGTCGGCCAGGTTGTGCGGCAGCGGGTCGTAGTGCGAGAACTGCATATGATACGAGCCGCGTGCCTGCGTGACGCTGTTTAGTTTCGACTGGTAGTCGAGCATTTCCGAGAGCGGAACTTTGGCTTTGATGACCTGCTGCTTTCCTCGAACTTCCATGCCGCCGACTCGGCCGCGACGTGAATTGAGGTCGCCCATGATGTCACCGGATACTTCCTGTGGCGTGAAAACCTCGACATCCATAATCGGTTCAAGCAAGGTCGGTTTGACCTTTTCCATCGCGGCGCGAAAGGCTTTGCGCCCCGCGGCGCGAAAACTATGCTCGTCGGAATCGACCGCGTGAAAACTGCCGTCAATAAGCGTGACTTTAAAATCTACCAACGGGTAGCCCGCAACGGCACCGTTTGCAGCGGCCTCGATAATTCCTTTCTCGATGGCCGGGCGAAAATTTTGCGGCACCGAGCCGCCAAAGATCTTGTCGACCCATTCAAACCCTGCGCCGCGTTCGAGCGGCTCAAAGATGACCTTGCAATCGCCAAACTGGCCGCGTCCGCCGGACTGTTTCTTGTGTCGGCCCTGGACCTCAGCCTGCTGCGTTATCGTTTCCTTGTACGGGACCTTTGGCGGATGAAGCGTCACCTCGACGTGATATCGCTGTTCGAGTTTTTTGACGACAGTCTCGATATGAAGCTGGCCGGAACCGGACAGAATGAATTCCTTGGTCTGCGGGTCGCGGTCGAAATGCAAGCTTGGGTCTTCTTCGAGAATTTTATGCAACGCTCCTGAGATCTTGTCCTCGTCGGCACGCGATTTTGGTTCGATTGCGAACGAGATAGCAGCCTCAGGATATTCGACCTTTGGATAGACGATCTGCTTTGCCTTATCGCAAAGTGTGTCGCCGGTTTGAGTGTCTTTTAGCTTGACGACGGCGATGATGTCGCCAGTCGAGGCTTCATTTACCTTGTCGAGCGTTTTGCCTGAAATGACATGCAAACCGCCAAGACGTTCGTCCGTGTCGCGTGTCGAGTTGCGAACCGTTGCGTCAGACGCGACCTTGCCGCTGACGACCTTCATTACATTTATGCGGCCTGCGAAAGGATCAGCGATGGTGCGGAAAACAAACGCCGAAAAAGGTTCGTCGTTCGAGTATTTACGATTGATCCGGTCGCCGGCCATATCGTTGTCGGTCCAGCCATACTCCATCTCATGAGTCGCAGGATTTGGTGCAAATTCGACGATATGATCGAGCAGGATTGACAGGCCGACGGCGTTTGTTGCCGAAACTGCGTAAACCGGACAGAGTTTGCTGCTCGCGATGGCCTTGGCGAGGTTCGGATAGATCTTTTCCTCGGGCAGTGTGCCGTTCTCAAAATATTCCTCCATCAGCGTGTCATCGGACTCGGCGACGAGCTCGATGATGCGTTCGCGGGTCGTTTCAAAAAGACTCTTGCCTTCTTCCGGGATCGGAATTTCCTTTGCCTTGCCGTCGGCATCGAATTCGTAGGCTTTTTGGTGGACGACATCTACGACGCCTTTAAAATTCGCTTCGCTTCCGATAGGCAGCGTAAACGGCACGATCGAGCGGGCAAAACTTTGCGTCGCGGTATCGAGCGCGTGGGTAAAATCGGAATGCTCTTTGTCGAGCTTGTTTATGACCATGAAACGCGGCAGCATGAATTCGTTCGCGTATGTCCACGTCTTTTCGGTCTGAACCTCGATGCCGTGAACGCCGTCAACGACAACGAGCGCACAATCGACGACACGCAACGCGGGACGTGCATGCGAGACGAACGCGGCATAACCTGGCGTGTCGATCAGGTTTACTTTTGTGTCTTTGTATTCGGTGTGGGCAAAGTTGTTGTTGAGCGAGACCTTTCTTTCGATCGAGTCTTCCTCGTAATCGGTGACGGTCGTTCCTTCATCGACCTTTCCCCAGCGTGGTGACGATCCGGCGACGTGGAGGAGGGAACTGACGAGCTGGGTTTTACCCGCGTCGCCGTGTCCAATGACAGCCAGATTTCTGATATTCTCAGTTGCGAATGCTTTCATGTTCGGCAAGCTCTCCTTTTAGGCAAGATTCCAAATTCCGTATTTCAAATCTCAGATTTGATCCGGTAATTTGGAATCTAAATCTGAGATCCGCAAAATTCAGTTGTTGGTAATATTCAAATTTATATTACAGAGCGGAAAAGGGCAAGAATGGATAGAAATCAGTGGAACTAAGGCGTGTTCTTATGACACAAAACGCCTTTTTCGAGCAAAATGTGGTTCAATACGGCTCTCGTGGCACGGATTCACCTCTTCCGCCATCTCCCCACGCCGGAACGCAGGCTGCCAGCCTGCGAGTGATCCGAC
>JANMDA010000067.1:0-10424 GCA_031376085.1 Chloracidobacterium sp. | reverse complement strand
TGATGCAGTGACGGCTGACGAGGTTCAGCGTGTTGCGGTAAAACATGTGCGTCCGGACGAAATGGCAATAGTGATCGTAGGCGACGCCAAGGATGTGCTTCCACAGGCTAAAGAGTATGCAGCGTCAGTCGAGATATTCGACACAGAAGGAAAACTTCAGAAAAGTTAGCCACAAAAAGCACAAAAAGCACAAAATAAGAGAGATTTCTTTTTTGCGTTTTTTGTGCCTTTTTGCGGCAATTATCTTACATAGGCTGCGTAAATTGGATTATCGCAAAATTCGCTCCCGAAGGATCGGCGACCATCGCCATGCGTCCCACGCCGGGAGCATCGAACGGTGGAACATTCACGCTTCCGCCTTTTTCTTTGATCTTTTCAACCGTTTCGTCTGCGTTACCGACCGCAATGTAACTTGCCCAATGTGACGGCAATCCGGGCGGCCAATTTTCATCCATTGCCATCATTCCGCCGTAGGCAGTGCCGCCCATTACGATCTCTTTGTAATCAATTGGTGAGATCTTTGTTTGCGGCAAGTCCCAGCCGAATAATTTTGTGTAAAATTCCATCGCCGCGGGCAGGTCTTTTGTCCTTAGTTCGCGCCAGCAAATTTCGCCATGTTTTGGTTTGTTAAATTCAGCCATTGTGCCCTCCTTCTGCCATCTTAAAAGTCGAGATCATCGCACCTGTCGGGTCCTGAATAAGGCACATGCGGCCAACGTTTGGAATGTCCAGCGGCCCATGAATGATGGTCGCACCGAGTTCGACGGCCAGCTTTGCGTTTTCGTCAACATCGTCAACGCCAACGTAAGTCATGAAATGCGGCGGCGGAGTCGGTTGACCGGGAGCGCACATTTCGGCCGTGATCTCATAAAGTCCGCCGGCAGGATAATCACCGCCGGGCGTCGTATATTCGTGATATTTAAATCCGTCAGTCATCGCCTTGCTGTCCTGAAATTTCCAGCCAAAAATATCTGTATAAAACGCCTTACATTTTTCGGCATCGTTGCTGGCTATTTCGGTCCAGCAGAATGAGCCGTGCGGTATTCCGCCCCATTCGGCCATTTCACTTGCTTGTTCTGCCATGTGATTTTTCTCCTTTTTATTGAATTAGAAAATATAACCTTATTTTGTCCGATTGCTCTTTTATACGCAAGCAGTGTTCATTTTGTTTTTAAGAAATTTGCCCACGAAATACACAAAAAAGAAAACATTTATTTTTAGTGTATTTCGTGTGTTTCGTGGGTAAAAAGGGTTTTGAGCCGCCGCCGTTGTATTTGCGCTTTTTGGGAAAAGCTTGGCAGGAAAATAGCAACGGCCCAAAACTATTGTATGCAGCTATTAACCCGCACGTCTGATCGGGACCGTGTTTTGCTGCAAATTCTGTAGATGTGCGATCAGGTGCGACGCGGCGCGTTTCGAAAGCTCCGCGATGCCGCAATGCATCAATTGCGAACATTCCAATTCGGCATCGAGATTTGCTTCGCGAGAGATCGCTCGGATCATGTTCAGCTGTTTAGAAGTGATCATGTCGGCGAGATTTTTTGCGATCGGATCATTAAACGGCAAGTGTTGCGTTTCATCTGCCGGTTGAGCCGGAACGTTTTCTGCCTGTTCGATCGATTCAAACTCACGCTTATACAGTTCGCGTGCGATGCCGAATTTGACAGCCGCGCGTTTCAATGCGTCATGCTCGGCTTTTTTGATGCCCGTTTCACTCGCCTTTTTTCCTGTGCCGACACCTTCGCGCGTCACGCCGTCTATGGTGATCGCTACCGTCACCGTAATTATGTCGCCAATGGCCCTAATATCTTTTACGGTGTGGCCCCAATTTGGTGCGTGTTCGTCAAGTATGTCGGCGACAGTGTGCCATTCGACATATTCGACCATGTGAATATTGCCGTCGCGGTCGCGGCGTCCGGCACGCTGCCGGATAAGATTTGGATCGACCGTTTTGCGAAGTTCGCTCAGGGTGGTAGAAAAATCAAGTACGTTGCTCGCGATCTCATTTAGTTCAAATAGTGTTGCAGTTTCTTGTGTCTTCGTTTCGTGTGTTGCGTTGTTTTTCATTTTATTTCTCCTGGTGTGTTTATAAACCGTCATGAATGGCCTTAACGATTCTGTTCGCGGCCAAATGAGGCCACTCAGTGTTTGTTTATCAAAAAGATACAAATTTCATCTAGGAAACATTGCATCTGTGAAACAGTGTATCAGAATATTTTTTCTGTTGCAAGCATAAAACTTACTTGCATTTAAAAAAATGATGTGTTATGTTTTATCCGTGCAATAGAAAGCATCGATGATACTGCGGTGCTGTTTACTGAGAAATTGCTATAAATTTGGGAGGAAAACAAAAATATGAGATCTAAAAATGAAAGTTTGATAAGTACAGTGGAATTAGGACAGGCGATAAAACGACGCCGTGAGGAATTAGATTTAAGCTTGCGTGATGTCGGCGATCTGACGCAAGTGTCGGCTTCGACGCTTTCGCGGATCGAGAACGGCACTGGCCGGCCCGATGCCGATAACATTGCTCGATTGACGCAGTGGCTTGATATTCCGGTTGACCGGTTGATGACAAAACACCTGACAAAGAATGTCGAGCCGGTGGTCTATTATCCGCACGAAAAGACGACCGACATCATCGAAGCCCATTTGCGAGCCGATAAAAATCTGACACCCGAGACGGCAAAGGCCCTTTCCGAGCTTTTCCGCGTCGCGTATAAGCAGTTCAGCAAAACCGGAATGAGAAAAAAATAAAAAACAAACGAACCTAAACACTAAAACACACAATACACAACGAACATGAGACACATAACTGACAAAATTGAAGGAATAGGGTTTTATAACATGGCGGGCATCGACACGGCTTTTGTGTTGTTCTTTCTGTCAATGGAGTACGGGCGTTCCAATCGATTGTTTTCGATGGACTCGGCATTGATCGCCATTACGATGGCAATGCTGGTAGTGCTGCCGTACTTTTTACCGTCTCGGTACGAGAAGCCGCAGTTCGGCAACTGGCTCATCGGCCGCACTGCCTTGGCGTTGTTTGGCGTGGTGCTGGGTGTTTTCTTTAAGCAAAGCGTCGGCGTTACATTACCCGAATCAATGCGGTTCATGCCTATGACCTTTTTGATCCTCGCATCAATGGTGAGCTGTTATATTCAATTTTATGGGCTAATGAGACTCCGCTTGGCAAAATAGGCAAAAGGCGTCAGGCGAGAACTGCGGAGATCCGCGAGTGATAGGGACACTCGCGGATTTTTTGTGTTTGAATATTCGATCAGCGGCCTTCGGCAAAAGCTGAGGCCGTGACATTGACCGCTTCGTGAATTGTCTTAATTTGAGCAATGAGTTCAAGATACTGGTCCGGTGTCAAAGCCTGGGCACCATCACACATTGCTTCTTCAGGATGCGGATGCACCTCAATTATCAGACCATCAGCATCTGCGGCGACTCCGGCGCAAGCCATAGGAGCGACCATGTAATTGTGCCCCGTGCCATGCGAAGGATCGACGATTATCGGCAGATGGGTCTTGCTGTGAACCGCAGGGATAATGGACAAATCGAGTGTGTTGCGTGCATGGCTGCCAAAGGTGCGGATGCCACGTTCGCACAAAATGACATCTTTGTTGCCTTCGGCCATTATGTATTCGGCCGCTAGGAGCAATTCGTCGAGCGTGGCTGAAAGACCTCGTTTTAACAGGACAGGCTTTCGCGTTTTGCCTACATATTTGAGCAGGGAAAAGTTCTGCATGTTGCGGGCTCCGATCTGGATGCAGTCACCGTATTTTTCTACAGCGTCAACGCCGCGTTCATCCATCGCTTCGGTAATAATATTCAGGCCGAAGCGTTCGCGAACTTCCGCAAGCATTTTCAAGCCGTCTTCACCCAAACCCTGAAACGCATAAGGCGATGTTCGCGGCTTAAACGCACCGCCGCGAAAGAATTTCGCGCCGCTCTTTGCTACAGCCTCCGCAGCGGCAAAGACCTGATCGCGATTTTCGAGAGCGCAGGGGCCGGCAATTATGGCAAGCTCACCACCGCCTATTGATGCAGTTCCAACGCGGATCACTGACCGCTGATTTTGCTTATTTTTTGAGATTAACTTGTAGGATTGGGTTACGCGGATCGCTTCGGCGACGCCGGGAAGGTTTTCGAAATGTGCCGGGTCGATGGAACCCTTATTGCCCGTAACGCCGATCGCCGTCCGGTTTTCGCCGGGCATCACATTACCTTGAAAGCCGAGTTTTTCAATGGTCTCAACTACTTTTTCAATTTCCGTGACGGACGCATCCGCCTTCATTACGATCAGCATAAATGATGGTGCAAAACTTCAACTATAAGTTTTGCTTACAGAATTTACAACAAGAACGAACCTACATCTTCTCAGGGACTTCTATCCCGAGAGTGTCGAGAGCGGATGTGATTGCCTGTCGAGCCATGTCCGCAACCACGACCAGAACAGCACGTTTCACCTCATCCGTTTCGGCTATGATCTTGTGGTTGTGATAGAAAAGGTTGAAAGCTTTGGCAAGGTTGAACGTGTATTTTGCGAGAATGGCCGGTTCGTTAGCTGTTGCGGCCTGCTGCACAGCCTCTTCGAGCCGCGACGCCATTATTGCCATCGCCCAAATGTCATCACCATTGTCACCGGATAGAATTGCGCCGATCTCCGATGAATCGCGCTCCTGGAGCCTGCGTTCCGACATGCCGTTTTCTTCGAGTTTTCTAAAGATCGAGTTTGCCCGAACAGCCGAGTACTGGCAAAAGCAGCCTGTTTCGCCCTCGAACGACAGAGCTTCTTTGAAATCAAAAACGATAACGGTATTTCGCGTGAATTTCAAGAGGAAATAACGCAAAGCGCCGACAGCAAGCTGATGAGCGATTGCTAATTTTTTGTTTTTGTCAGTATCCGGATGCCGCGATTCGACTTCGGCAAGAGCATTTGTCTCAAGCCGGTCGATCAGATCGTCGGCTTTGACGCCGAGGCCTTTACGGCCGCTCATTTCGATAAACGGTTTTTTGCGAGCGTCGTCCGAAAGTTTAAATCCGAGTTCTTCGGCAGCTGCAGGAGAAAGTGCGACCATTTCGTAAGACAGATGAATACTGGCCTTTTCACCGCGTTCGGGCGAGATCGCTGCAACGCCTTTTCGCACGATGTCCTGTGGATATGATTGCCGCGAATCAATAACATTGTAGATCGTCTCGCCGCCGCCGAATGCCGGAGTTTCTTCAAGCAGACTGGCCGTCTGCGTTCCGGCAGTCGTTATCCAAACTTCCTTTCCGTCGGCGTACTCGTGAAACTTTCGATAATTAAAGTCGAGGCCCAGAATGCCGAGTTTCCACATTTGATAAGCAATGTCTTTACCAGTGTAAGTGACCGTTCCATTTGAACGGACAAGTATCTTGTCGTTTTCGTGATCGTCAGTTCCGGTATGTTCGTCGAATGGCATCACCCAACAGCCTGCGTGAGCTCCTTCGCTTTCGTAATGGATCACGCCAAGCTGTTTCATCTGCTCAAAAGCTTTGTCCCAAAAGTGAAGATGCAGTATCTCAGACTCACGCGGCAATAGATCGTAGCGAATAGAGAGCCGCTCCATTGTGTCGATTATGCATTCGACATTTCGGGTCGCTACAAAATCAGCTAACTCGGCAATTTCGTTGTTGCCCGCTTCGACATGATGCAGAACATCGGCACGCTTTTCTTTCAGTTCTTCGTTTGTTTGATATTCGACACCGACCTTTGTGTAAAGATCCCAGCAGTAATAATCAAAACTCTTGTCCGCAGCCTTCAGCTCGGAGTCTAAAACCTTAATCGCATTAAGGTCTTTGTTTTCGAGATAAATGAACCCGACCACGACATCCGCGACCTGAACGCCCGTGTTATCAATGTAATTTTGCACCTCGACGTGCTTTCCAGTGGCTTTTAGGATGCGTTGAAACGTGTCGCCGATCACCGAGTTTCGAACGTGGCCGATGTGAGCTGCTTTATTGGGGTTAACGGATGTGTGCTCTACACATACCTTGATAGAATTTTGCGTTCCGTTTTTGGATGGCAAAGGCTCGGCAGCGGCGTTTTCGGCAAGAAATCGGGGCCGGTCGATAAAAACATTCAAGTATCCCGCGCCGGCGACCTCGACCTTGCCGACAAACTCATTTGATTCCAAAGCGGGCTTTAGCATTTCGGCGAGTTCACGAGGATTTTTCTTTTTGCCGGTCGCCTGCTTTATCTGTTTTGCGAGTTCAAAGCCGATAGGGAACGCCAGATCGCCAAGCTCAGTCTTTGGCGGCGTCTCTACGACGATCTGCTCGAGTTCGACGCCAAATTGTGAAAGAGCGGTGTTTTTGACGGTCTCCCTAAGCTTCTGTTGAATTTCTATTATGGTCATTACGATGTTACCTAACGAACAGGCGATAAAGTCGTAATTATAGACCTTTAGCTCGTTTGAAGGCAAAGACCTTGCGTTCCACATATTTCCTTTTCAAAGCTCGTTTTAGCCATATAAAGCTTTCATGTTATTATCCTTTTCGTGCCCCCGTAGCTCAGATGGATAGAGCAATCGTTTCGCGAATGATAGGTCGTGGGTTCGAGTCCCATCGGGGGCATTTTGTCTTGACAAATTTCTAGAACTAAAGATATTCTTTAATTGCGAAACGATTGCATTCATCCGAGTGATCGGGTATCGAATGTGACCTATCAAAGATTGGCGGCCTTCGGGTCGCCTTTCTTACTTTAAATTTTCGATAATTAATTCCACAGTAATCTCGGCTTCGTTTCACTAGACAAAACGGATAAACTCTTTCTTTATGCGAACACTAGTTCGATTTCGGTATGGGACAAAAAAAGAAGAAAAAAGTTGACTTGAAGAAGATCGGACAAGGCGTGCGGCTTATTCTCGAAGGCATCGGCGAGGACCCTGATCGCGAGGGCCTGCAAAAAACGCCGGAGCGCGTTGCCGATTTTTACGCGGAATTAACAGAAGGCATGTGGATCGACCCCAGCGAACATATCGTCCCGTTGCCGGGCGATTCGCATGACGAAATGGTTATCGTCAAGGACATTTCGATCGCGTCAGTGTGTGAACATCATTTAGCTCCGTTCACCGGCAAATGCCATATCGCATATATTCCTAAAAATGGACGGATCATCGGCTTATCAAAACTCGCACGCATCGCCGAAGTATTTGCCCGCCGGCTTCAAGTTCAGGAACGCCTCACACAGCAGATCGCACAAACGCTGTTCGATAAACTTGATCCTATCGGCGTTATGGTCGTCGTTGAAGCCGAGCATACATGCATGACGCTTCGCGGCGTCAAAAAGCCCGGAGCGGCCACGATCACGTCGGCTGTTCTCGGCGGATTCCGAAAGGATCCAAGGACGCGGGCCGAGGCGATGTCACTGATCAAGGGGTAATTTGATGACGCAAGCTTTTTACATAACTACTCCGATCTACTATGCGAACAGCCTGCCGCATCTTGGGCATCTGTACACAACGATAGTTGCGGATGTGATAGCAAGGCATAAGAGACAGCGCGGGTTTGAAACGTATTTCCTCACTGGAACTGACGAACACGGAATAAATATACAGCGAGCAGCCGAAAAAAATAACCGTACTCCACAGGAACAGGTAGATTTCATTTCGAGTGAGCTAAAGCGCATGTTTCACGACTTTCGTCTCGACACGGAAAACGGTGGTTATGACATTTTTATGCGCACCACCGAGCCCTTTCATTACGAAGGCGTCCAGCATCTATGGCGTGAGATCGCAAAGAACAAAACGCCGAAAGGGAACGACACGATCTACAAAGGATTTTACGAAGGCTGGTTTTGTGCTCCGTGTGCGGCTTTCAAATCCGAAGATGAATATGTCTTGCCGGAAGGTTCGGACGACGTGCCAAATTGTCTGATACACGAACGTCCGCTCGATAAGATAGCCGAGGAAAGTTACTTCTTTCGCCTCTCCGATTATGACGAATGGCTCATCGAGATGATCGAAAATGATAAGAATCTTGTGAGACCTGACACGCGTCGTAATGAAGTGCTTTCATTCATCCGTGGCGGCCTTCAGGACCTTTCGATCAGCCGTTTGAAAACGTCCGTGTCGTGGGGCGTGCCTGTTCCGGGTGACGAAGATCATGTGATGTATGTTTGGCTCGATGCTCTTTCTAATTACATTACAGCTATCGGTTACGGCAACGCAGAACGCAGTTCTGTTGGCTTTGAGAAATACTGGCCCGCTGTTCATCTTGTTGGAAAAGACATCTTGCGTTTTCACACGGTCTACTGGTTCTCGTTTCTTAATGCTGCCAGCTTGGCTTTGCCAAAAACCGTTTACGCCCATGGCATGTGGCTCGATGCCGACGGAAGAAAGATGGGAAAAACAACAGGTAATGTAATAGAAGTTGATGTATTACATGAGCATTTTCAGGTTGACGCTATACGCTACTTCGTGCTGCGCGACATGGTCTTTGGGCAGGACGGAAAGTTTGGCTACGAAAACTTGATTGACCGAGCGAATGCCGATCTCGCTAGCGGACTTGGCAATCTCGCCAGCCGCACTTTTTCGATGGTCAGGAAATATCGTGAAGGTTTGATACCAAGTGGTAAAATTTCAGAGGAAAACTACCTCAACGCAAAACGTGCGGGTGTCGAACCGGATGAGCAATCCCTTATGAAGGTACTGAGTTTTGCTCGCGACGACTTTATGGTGCGGTTCGATCAATTCTCGTTTAGCATCGGCCTTGAGCGCATTTGGCAGGTGATTGCGATTGTTGACAAGCTGATCTCGGATTCAAAACCATGGGAATTGATAAAGGATGAGCGTCAGACTGAGACGCTCAACGCCGTACTTTACCGCGGATGTGAAACGCTTCG
Source organism: Chloracidobacterium sp. (assembly GCA_031376085.1). Taxonomy (GTDB): domain Bacteria; phylum Acidobacteriota; class Blastocatellia; order Pyrinomonadales; family Pyrinomonadaceae; genus OLB17. The sequence continues at coordinate 1,549 of JANMDA010000067.1, read as the reverse complement.
ATGGCTGTGCGTTATGCTTTATCCAGTAATGCCCGAGGCATCTAAAAATATTTACAGCCAGATAGGCCTCGGCAACGATATTGCCAATCTGGATCCGGCTAATCTGAAATGGGGCGAATTGCCTGCGGGAATAAAGATCGGTGAAACCGTGGGCGTTTTTCCAAGAATTGATAAGAGTAAAGTTATGAATGAAATAAAAGACAGTGTTCAGGAGTCAGTGGTCAATGGGCAGAGCAGTGATCAGGCGTCAGCGGACAGTGGTCAGTTGGGGCAGGAAACCGACCACCGACCACCGACCACCGACCACTATATGTCCATCGACGATTTTATCAAGGTCGAACTTCGTGTCGGTGAGATCAAGGTCGCCGAACGTGTGCCGGCTGCAGACAAACTTCTACGCTTCGAGGTCGATCTCGGTGAAGAAAAGCATCGCCAGATACTCGCGGGCCTTGCCGAATATTATGAGCCAGAAAAACTCATCGGCCGCAAGGTCGTCGTCGTCGCCAACCTAAAACCCCGCAAAATGCGAGGCCTCGAATCACAAGGCATGATCTGCGCTGCTTCACTGACCGAGGAAGACACGCCGTCGTTAGCGACGTTTTTGGAAGATGTTAAAGTCGGCGCACGGTTAAAATGATCTACATTGATTCACACTGTCATATTGACGGAGAGCAGTTTGATGCTGACCGTGACGAGGTTGTTCAGCGGGCTAAGGATGTTGGCGTCGCAGCGATGCTGAATATCGGGACGGGCGATCCTCATTCGGACGATTTTCGACGGGCGGTTGCGGTTGCCGAGAAGTATGAAAATGTTTATGCATCGGTGGGCGTTCACCCGCATGATGCAAAACTTTACGACGACGCTGCTGAACAGCATTTGATCGACTTGGTAAAGACGAGCGAAAAAGTGATTGCGTGGGGTGAGATCGGGTTGGATTTTTATTACGATCACAGCCCGCGGGATGTGCAGATCGAAGTGTTTCGCAGACAGATACAAACGGCAAAAGAACTTGATCTGCCGATTATTATTCACAGCCGCGATGCCAATGACGAAACGGTCGAGATATTAAAAGAAGAATGTTCGTATGACGAATTTCGCGGCGGTATCATGCACTGTTTCGGTGGGACGCTCGATATGGTGAAAGAACTTGTGCCGCTCGGTTTTTTGATCTCGTTCGCCGGGAATGTGACTTTCAAAAATGCACATGCATTGAGAGAGGTCGCCGAGATATTACAGCTTAACAGGATGCTGATAGAGACCGATTGCCCGTTCCTGACGCCTGAGCCTTTTCGGGGCAAGCGCAACGAACCGGCCTATGTTGTTCATACGGCAAAGTTTATTGCAGAGTTATGTGAGGTTGAATTATCAGCGGTCGCGGATCAAACGACGGAAAACTTTCTAAATTTTTTTAGGATAAAACTGTAACCACAGATGGACGCAGATAAACACAGATGTTTTTCTATTTCTATCCGTGTCTATCTGTGTTTATCTGTGGTTAAATAATTTCTTATGGCAAAAGAAAATTCATTGGACATAGTTTCAAATACCG
>JANMDA010000046.1:0-12338 GCA_031376085.1 Chloracidobacterium sp. | reverse complement strand
ATATATTCCACAGAACTGAATTATTTGGTTTCGTAGACATGATTAGATAGCATGCTGAAAGATGCGTGCCGGGAAATTAAGTTCTGGAAAATTAAACTTTTGGGGAGATAAAATGAAATTATTACTGATTTTTACAATGGCCGCATCGATGGCCGTAATGAGCGCGTGTGGCGGCATGGCGACAAACACCACCAACACCACAGTTGCCAACGCGTCAAAAATGGCGCCGGCGAATACCAACGTTAATACGAACACCGCACCCGCACCGGCTGAAGGCCCAATGGTCGGCGGTGCTGCCATGTTGAAGACGAAAGACATTATCGACAATGCTGTGAATTCGAAAGATCACACGACATTGGTCGCAGCCGTAAAGGCGGCGGGATTGGTTGACACGTTGAAGGGCGCCGGGCCGTTTACTGTTTTTGCGCCGACAAACGCTGCTTTCGACAAATTGCCGAAAGGAACGGTCGATACGCTTCTCAAACCGGAAAGCAAGAAAACGCTGACCGGCGTCCTGACCTATCACGTTGTTCCGGGCAAAATGGATGCAGCGGCAATTGCTAAGGGCATCGAAGAAGGTAAAGGCAAATTTGCAATGAAAACAGTTGCCGGCGGCACGCTGACAGCGACCATGGATGGCAAAGACGTTATTATCACCGACGAAAAAGGCGGCAAATCAAAGGTGACAATTGCCGATGTTATGCAGTCAAACGGCGTGATCCACGTTGTAGACAGTGTTTTGATGCCTAAGTAGACTAGCTGCTGCTCAGGCATGAAGAAAGACGCGGTTACTCTCCTGTCACCGCGTCTTTTTTTGCCACAAAAGGCACAAAAAGCGCAAAATAAAAGAGAGACCCGAACTTATAAGTTCTGATCTCTCTTTTTTGCGATCTATGTGACTTTGTGGCTACCCGTTTCTTAATTCCGTCAAAACCTGTTTGGCGACGGCTTTGAGAGTGTCGAAAACACCTGTTCCGTTTGTCGCGACGGCCTCGAAGATGGGTTCGCCCTTGCGGCAGAGTTCGTTTGAAAGTTCTTCGATGGGCGTTACGTTCGGCAGATCGCGTTTGTTGAGCTGTAGGACATACGGAATCTCTTTCAGATCGTATCCCTGTGTTTGCAGATTATCTTCGAGGTTGTAAAGAGCTTCGATGTTCGCGTCCATTCGCTCATCCTGGCTGTCGGCGACGAACACTACGCCGTCGACTCCTTTAAGAATAAGCTTTCGCGACGCATCGTAATAAACCTGGCCGGGAACTGTGTAAAGGTGAAAGCGCGTCTTGAATCCGCGAACCGTTCCCAATTCGAGCGGCATGAAGTCAAAGAACAGCGTTCGATCCGTCTCGGTAGCCAGACTGATGAGTTTGCCCTTCGCCTGCGGCGCGGTCGAATCGTAAATATATTGCAAGTTAGTTGTCTTGCCACCGAGACCAGGACCGTAATAAACGATCTTGCAATTGATCTCCCTTGATGCGTAATTGATAAAAGTCATGGTTAGTCAGTTTGTCGTTGCCGGATATGAGTTTGGCTAACTAGCTAAAGAGGCTGTCGATATCTTCGTCGGTGATCTCCGAGAAAAACGAATTTTGATTTAGATGGAAACTAGCGGAATCGGCGGTTGCTTCGTCGAGGATCGAGGCGACATCGTAGCTGCCGCGTTTTGTGCGGATCTTTACGAGTCCCAACGTCGAGCGCTGATCGAAAACGGTTACGAGCAAGCTGCGGCCGATTATGCTGATGAAAATACTTTCGCGTTCGCCTTCGTGAAAGACCGACGGAAACGCGTCTTCGCCAATGATCTGAGCCATGCTGCTCGTGGCCGCGACATTTCCGGCGGCGAGCGACGAAAAGCTGGTCGTGTCCATATCGCCGATGTCGCCGTGAAAGGCGATCGGCTGACCGTCGCGATCGATCAGAAACACAACGCGCGCGGCGCACTCGACACAAAGGCGGGCCAAAACTACCTTGAGCCTTTGAAACTGATGTTCTTGTAAGATAAAAGGCGAATTTGCCATTGTGGTGTTTTGCTAGCAACTAGCTGAGGGGGCAAGTGAAACTGGGTGAATTGTAAAGGCAAAGCGGCCGAATGGCCAATGGGCGGCGAACCGCTCATTTAAATCTAGCACAACGGAGCGGGAAGCGACAAGGGATTTTTTTCTCTCATGCCGTTCAGCGTTGACAGATGATTCCAGAGTCTGATACAAATGTTAGTGATGCATCTCTTTCAAACGAAACTTTACTCGACCTTTTCGCTTGCTAACCTTGGTTGGTGGCGATTTGTGGCGCACGAGTCAAGTATGATTTTGGAAGGACATTAATATGGTCTAAATAAATCAGATTCTTTTCATCAGACGCCGCTCGAGACTAAACTCGGGCGGCGTTTTTCTTTTTTGCAGGACTTATGAGATTCGATAACACAATAAAATACGCCCGTGAACTGGACCAGAAGGATGAACTGCGCAAATTTCGTCCGCTTTTCGTCGTGGGTGATCCTGACACAATTTACATGGACGGCAACTCTTTGGGCCGGATGCCCAAAGCCACCGTGGAACTCATGCGCAGCCTTTCCGAACAATGGAGCGGTGACTTAATTAACGGATGGAAAAATGGCTGGTTTGATCTCTCGCAAAGGGTCGGCGAAAAGATCGCAAAGCTTATCGGTGCCAAACCTGACGAAGTAATTGTGGCAGACTCGACCTCGATAAACTTATTTAAATTAGTGATAAGTGCGTTGCAGGCGAATCCCACAAAAAAAGTCATTGTCAGCGATGAATTAAATTTTCCTTCAGATCTGCACGCACTCCAGGGGGCAAATGAATTGCTCGGCGGCAAGCATCGGCTGCGAACAATGAGATCACAAGATGGGATAACTATTTCCGACGGTGAACTGGAAAAAGCTATAAAGCCGGATGTCGGCTTGGTAGCGCTGACCCAAACCGCATTTAAAAGCGGCTTTACCTATGACATGGCAAAAGTAACGCGTATGGCGCATAAAGCCGGCGCGCTCATGCTCTGGGACTTAAGCCACTCAGTAGGCGCCATGCCCATTGAGCTGAATAAATGCAAGGCAGACTTAGCCGTTGGCTCCACCTACAAATATCTAAACGGCGGGCCCGGCTCGCCTGCATTTTTGTTCATCAGAGAAGGCCTGCAAAAAAAACTGCATAATCCGCTCGCCGGATGGTTCGGTCAAAAAAATCAGTTCAAGTTCTCGATCGAACATGAACCGGCAAAAGGGATCACACAATTTCTAACCGGCACGCCACCCATTCTTTCACTTGCTCCAATAGAGACAGGCGTAGATATCAGCTTGCAGGCAGGGATGAAAAAAATCAGAAAAAAGTCCGTAGACCAAACTTCGTATTTTATTGCTCTATTCAGGGAACTGTTGTTTCCTCTGGGAGTAAGCTTAAACTCTCCAGAAAAGGCTGAGCTGCGTGGGTCGCACGTTTCTCTCGGCCACCCTGAGGCTTACGCGATTGACCGCGCGCTGATTAAAGAAATGAAGGTGATTCCCGACTTCCGCTACCCAAATAACATACGCTTTGGCATAGCCCCTCTCTATAACTCGTATGAAGATATTCACCACGCGGTATCCCGGATGCAGACGGTACTACAAAAAAAACTTTACAAAAAATATGCCAAAGCTATAACCGGAGTGACCTGATGCCTGTCAATAGTAAATTAGTCAGGAATACTTTCAGCTACGACGCGGGCTTCAAATGCCAAACCCGCATTTTGGAAGGCGCAGCGTCTATCGAAGAAATGCTGGAGATGTTTGCATCCTTGGGCAGGCTGCCCGCGTTAGAAGAATTCCAGGGTATTTTTGACGCTTCTAAACAGGCCATGGTAGCCGTAAATATTAATATAGACACGTTAGATACCTGCGGTACAGGTGGCGATGGAATGAACACCTTTAACATTTCAACTGCGGCCGCTATGATTTGTGCCGCGGCGGGTGTTCCGATAGCAAAACATGGCAATCGCTCCTCAGGCGGCTTGTGCGGCAGCGCTGATGTTCTTGAAGCGTTAGGAGTGAAGATAATGCTCGAACCCGGGCAAGTCGCGCAGTGCATCGCGCAATGCGGAATTGGATTCATGTTTGCTCCGTCTTACCACCCGGCTTTCAAACACGCAGCGGAAGCCAGAAAGAAATTTGGTCAGCGAACTTATTTTAACTTTCTCGGGCCGCTGCTCAATCCCGCTAACGCGGCTTTTCGGGTATTGGGCGTGGCTCAGCCGGAGATCGCAGACGTTATGGGCAAGATTTTGCTTGCGTCCGGAGTAAAGAAAGCGTGGTTACTTAATGGAGACGGCATGGATGAAATAAGTCCGTGCAAACCTACGCAGGTGAAAGAGTTTGCCCCGGGGAAAGCGGTTAAGACATTCACAATCGAACCGCGCGAATACGGTTTTGCACTATTCGATATTGAAGACATAAAAGGCGGTGACAAAGAGACCAACGCACGCATAATCAGAGAAATTCTTGGCGATCAAGGCTCACCTGCCCAAGAGGCAGCGGTCGTTCTAAATGCAGCGGCGGGATTAACAATTTACGGCACGACAAAAACTTATGACGATGGTATTAGGGGGGCTCAGGAACTAATAAAAAATGGCGCGGCGCTGGAGACTCTATCCAAGCTGATAACCATATCAAACGAAGTTATTTGATCGTCGAAAAGTATGGAAGAAACAATCCTGGAAAAAATCATCCGTGATAAACGACTGGAAGTAGAAGCAGCAAAAAAAATAAGGCCGCTGGAAGTTTTGCAGCGCGAAATAGTAGGCATAACAAGCCCTATCAGAAAACTCTCGAAAACGGGCAGCCTGCACCTGATAGCTGAAATCAAGGCAAAAAGTCCGAGCAGCGGAGTAATACGAGCGGACTTTGATCCGAAAAAACTCGCTCAAAGTTTCGGCGAAAGCAATGCTTCGGCAATTTCGGTGCTTACCGACAATAAATACTTCGGCGGCAGCATGGAAATTCTAAAAACCGTGCGTGAATCTGCATACCTTCCGATTTTACGAAAGGACTTCATTGTTGACCAATACCAGATATACGAAAGCAAGGCCGCCGGGGCGGACATCATCCTGCTAATAGAGCGCTCTACTCGTGATAACTTAAATGAGTTGCTGGATCTCGCTCTTGAATTCGGCCTACAGGTCTTAATTGAGGTTCATAACAAAGAGGAGCTGGATCTTGTTCTAAAAAAAATACCTGTTTCAAAAGACATTCTGATAGGCATTAACAACCGTGACCTTGCCACTTTTAATGTAGATATCAATACCTGCTTAGAACTTGTAAATCAAATACCTGACGATTACATGAAAGTTGCCGAAAGCGGCGTGGAAAAAGTATCCCAGCTAAACGAGGTAGAGAGCGCCGGCTTTGATTTAGTTTTGATCGGAGCCGGATTGGCAAAGAATCCGGAGCTTTTGAAACACTTCTCAGGGTCTAAATATGAATAATAGTAATGTATGGAAAACTTATTTTTTAAGACTAAATATGATGCGGACGAATTTGGGATGTTTGGCGATTTCGGAGGCAGTTATGTCCCGGAATTGTTAATCCCCGCACTTGATGAGCTTATAAAGGCATATGAGGAGGCCAAAGCCGATCCGCTCTTTAAGGCAGAGCTGTTGGCTGTTTTTAAAGATTATGTGGGTCGTCCGTCACCACTTTATTTCGCGAAAAATTTGTCGGAAAAATTAGGCGGAGCAAGAATTTACATTAAAAATGAGGGGTTGAATCATACCGGCGCACATAAAATAAATCATTGCGTTGGCCAGGCGCTGCTTGCCAAACGGATGCGAAAGAAGCGATTGATCGCCGAAACGGGAGCCGGACAGCATGGTTTAGCGACAGCTACCATAGCTGCTAAATTTGGTTTTGAGTGCACTGTTTTTATGGGAGAAGTAGATGTGGAGCGGCAGCGGCCAAATGTTTTCTGGATGGAACAATTGGGTGCAAAAGTGGTGCCGGTTACTTACGGCACCAAACGCCTCAAGGATGCGGTAATGGCCGCACTTCAGGATTGGATCGGCGACATAAACGACAGTTATTACTTACTTGGCTCCGCTGTCGGCCCGCATCCTTACCCTTCAATGGTCAGGGATTTCCAATCGATCGTGGGGCTTGAGGTAAAAGAACAAATGAACACGCTTGAAGGAAGGCTGCCTGATTATCTCATTGCTTGCGTGGGCGGGGGAAGCAATGCCATCGGCCTTTTTAACGCTTTTCTCGATGAGCCGTCAGTAAAATTGATAGGAGTAGAGGCCGGAGGCAAAGGCGTCGAGAAAATTGGCGAGCACGCCGCGCGTTTTACCGGCATCGCTAAGAAGGGAATTATTGAAGGTTTCAAATCTTTTTTCATCACTGATAGTGATGGACAGATGGAAAAAACTCATAGTATATCTGCCGGACTCGATTACTCAGGCATCGGGCCGGAGCACGCTTATTTAAAAGAAACCGGCCGTGCCGAATATACATACGCTACAGACGATAACGTTTTGGAGGCATTCAGCATACTGGCTAAGACGGAGGGTATTATCGCCGCACTTGAATCTGCACATGCTGTTGCGGAAGCCATTCGTCTTGCTCCTACTCTTTCAAAAAAGAAAAACATTGTCGTCAACCTCTCTGGCCGGGGCGATAAAGATATATTTATTGTTGCGAAAAAAATTGGCGATGAAAATTGGAAAAAATATCTTTGCGGTATAGGTAACGAGTAAGATCTAAAAAATTTGATGAGCAAATTAGACCGACAATTTAAAAAAATAAAAGCTGAAGACCGTATGGGTTTGATGACGCATGTTGTCATTGGCTACCCCACCTTAAAAGATACTCGCGCGTTTGTTAAAATGATGGCAGCAGAAGGCGCCGATTTTATTGAACTGCAAATCCCATTTTCAGACCCCATGGGCGATGGGCCGACGATCCATAAAGCTAATACCACAGCCCTTGCAGACGGTGTCCGCGTCAAGGATGCTTTTGCCCTCCTCAAATGTTTGCGTGATGAAGACAAAATTGAAATTCCACTTCTGCTAATGACCTACGTTAATATTGTCTATACCTTTGGCTTTGAGAAGTTTTGCGCCGATGCCGAAGCTGCGGGTGTCAGCGGTCTGATAGTGCCTGACTATAATACGGCTCACGAAAGCATAGATCATTTTGAGGCAATTGCACGAAAGCATAATCAGATACTGACTCGCTTTGTTTCCTTGGACAGTAGCGAAGAGCGGATGAAAAAAATTGCGGATGGGGCAGCAGGCTTCATCTATTGTTTTTCGACTCGCGGAATTACGGGGGCCAGACAAGAGCTGGATTCTCACCTGAGTTCTCACTTGTCGCATGTCCGGAAATTTTTCCCGTGCAACCCGCTCGCGGTAGGATTTGGCATTTCAAATGGTGAACACGTCAAATCTCTCAAAGGAAGTGCTGATATAGCAATTGTTGGCAGCTCCCTGCTAAAAGCTTTTGATGACGAGGGTTTTGAAGGCGTTAGAACAAAAGTCAAAGAGCTTGTTTATGCGACCAAAAGTTAAAATCTGCGGAATACGAACCCAAGCAAGTGCTCTGACTGCATTTAGGGCCGGGGCAGATTTCATCGGGCTTAACTTTGTCCCTTCTTCCCGCAGAAGGGTTACGCCTGAGCAGGCCGAAAAAATAGTTAGAGCACTACCGAAAAAACGGGCGATTAAAATTGTAGGGATATTCCAAAATCAGGAACTCAGTTACATAAATAAACTCGCGCAAAGTGTGCCGCTCGATTACGTTCAGCTACACGGCGATGAGTCCCCTGCTTTTTCCGATGAAATTGGAATGCCTGTTATCAAAGCATTTGGCTTGGAACCGGATTTTGATGTTTCCAAAGCACTTTTGATAATGGGTGAATACAAGGTTCAGGTGTACCTGATTGACCGCTTAAACCAAGGACAAGGTGCTCCTCCAAATCTCAGCAAAGTTAAAAACCTGGCTGTCCATTTTCCCATGATGCTCGCCGGCGGTATTAGTTTGAAAGATATTCCTCAGATAATAACTTCTGTTCGTCCCTTTGCTATAGATGTGGCTTCGGGAGTAGAAACTAATGGCGAAATGGATGATCAAAAAATCACCTCTTTTTTGAAGATGGCAAAGTTCTAATCGTTACATCATTCGTAATTTGTAAAAACGTCACTGCAACAGAGAACTATTGTCTAAATCGGCTGCGGATGCTAGAATCTATGAGGTCGGCAAGCGCTCGCCGATGTGTATTTGCGTTATACGCGATGCCTTCCAACCCTGCACAACTTCGATCCGGCGTGGTTTTTTCAACGCCTCCCGACTTCGATCCTCAATGAAGCACCATCTTTTTTCCGACAAGTCCTCAGGGCTAAATTTCGTTGCTATCGGCGGCGGAACGGGGCTTTCGATGCTGCTTTCGGGATTAAAGCGTTTTGTCGATGCCGGCGATATAGAACCGGTTTGGCTCGAAAATCTGTCGGCGATTGTTGCGGTAACTGATGACGGCGGAAGTTCCGGACGGCTTCGCGATGAGCTGCAAATGCTGCCGCCGGGCGACATTCGAAACTGCATGGTCGCTTTGTCCGAAGATTCGTACTTGCTCTCGCAGCTTTTTAGGCATCGCTTTAGCGGTGACGGAGATCTCGGCGGCCACAACTTTGGCAATTTGTTTCTGGCAGCGTTGACCGAGATAACAGGCGATTTTGGCGAGGCGGTCAAGCTTTCCTCTGAGATCCTCGCCAGCAAAGGCCATATTTATCCGGCAACCGTTGCCGATGTGACACTCGCTGCCGAGTTAGAAGACGGCTCAGTTGTGCGAGGCGAAACGAAGATCTCGCAACTGGAAGGTAGGATGAAACGGCTTTTTCTCGATCCCGAAGACTGCCTGCCAATGCCGGAGGCTTTGGCCGCAATTCACGAAGCGAATGTTATTACGATCGGGCCCGGTTCACTTTTCACTAGCCTGTTGCCGCCGATCCTGGTTGAGGGCGTTGCTGATGCTATTGCCGAGTCGCGGGCTGTCAAAATATTTATATGCAATTTAATGACACAGCCGGGCGAAACAGACGGTTTTACTTCCCGGCATCATCTCGAAATAATCCGCCAATACGCTCCGCAAATAGACTTTGATTATGTGATCGTAAACGATCATCCTATCAGCGATTCGCAGTCGGAAAAATACGCCGGCGAAGGTGCCGAGCAGATCGGCGTTCACGGATCGATCACACCGGCGACGATTGAGGGAGCTGAGATCGTTTATGGTAATCTGTTGGACGATGGAGATAAGGTGAGGCATAATCCGGCAAAGCTCGCTGATGTCCTGTTATTATGTACTCTTCAGCCAAGGGAAGAGGCTTCGGTTGGCAATTAATATTCTTTAATTTTACAAGTGAAATCTGAACTCGACATTCTCATAATGGCCGCAGGGCTCGGCACGCGGATGAAGTCAAACCTTGCCAAGGTGCTGCACAAGCTTGATGGCAGGGCGCTTATAAATCACGTTTGCGAATCTGCATTAGCTCTCAACCCGCGAAAGATCTACGTCGTCGTCGGCCATCAGGCAGAAGATGTAAAGGCCGCTGTTTTGAGCGAGAACGATGCGAATGTGGTCGAGTTTGCTTTGCAAAAACAGCAGCTTGGGACAGGTGATGCGGTACATGCAGCACGCGAATTCTTGGAAAATGTCGATTCGACTTTGCTTGTGCTTTCCGGCGATGTTCCGATGATCCGTGCGGAAACACTTGAGGAGCTTGTGCAAAAACACAGCGAACATCGCGGACGCGGAGCGGCCTGCACGGTGTTGACCGTTCGGCTAAAGGATCCGAGTGGTTACGGGCGAGTCGTGCGTGACGAAAACGGCGTGTTTGAAAAGATCGTCGAACAAAAAGATGCAAACGACGAAGAAAAGCAGATCGACGAGATCAACTCAGGCATTTACTGTTTTGATACAAAAAAAATGTTCGCGGCTTTGTCACAAGTTAGCAACAACAACGCTCAGGGCGAATATTATTTGACCGACGTGCCGCGAATTCTGTGTGATCAGGGCGATGACGTAGCGATCTTTCTTTGCGACGACCAGCGAGAAGTTGAAGGCGTCAATGACCGCCGCCAACTTGCTGAAATGGAAAAGACAACTCGTCGCCGAACGGTCGAAAAGCTGATGATCGAAAGCGGCGTGACATTTGTCGATCCGAAAGCTGCCTATATCAGCTGCCGCTCAAAGATCGGCCGCGATACTGTCATCAATCCGAACGTAACCATTGAAGGTGAAAGCGTGATCGGCGAAGGCTGCGTCATTCGGCAGGGAACTCGTATCGTAAATTCCACTATCGGAAACGGAGTTGAAATACGCGATAATTGCTTTATCACCGATTCGACGGTAGGCGACAACTGCACCGTCGGCCCGATGGCACATCTTCGCGGCCACGCTGTTATGATCGAAGGTTCAAAGGTCGGAAATTTTGTCGAGCTAAAGAAAACCAAACTCGGAAAAGGCTCAAAAGCCAGCCACTTGACATACCTCGGCGACGCGACCATCGGCGAAAACACAAACATCGGCGCCGGCACGATCACCTGCAACTACGACGGCAAAAACAAACACGAAACCCACATCGGCGATAATGTAAAGATCGGTTCGGATACAATGCTCGTCGCTCCTATCAAAGTCGGTGATGGTGCTGTGACAGGTGCGGGTAGCGTGGTGACTAAGGATGTTGAGGAAATGACTTTAGTAACAGGAGTGCCAGCAAAGGTAAGGCGGAGCCTTGAGGACTAGTTATGAAACGACTTCTTTTGATTCTCACCCTTACTTTCTGTGGACATGCTTGGGTAATTGGTCAGGGTCTGCAGAATGAAATAAAAATTCGCCAGCCGGACTTTAGCGGAAAATGGGTTTATAACGAAAAGGATTCGGGTCCGGAAAATCAAAGGATTCCGCCTTCGGGAAAGATATTTATTACTATTAAACAAAAACTGCCAACGATAACCATTACCATGAGTTCGAATGAACTTTTGAGCGAAGTAATACCCCACATGACATCAACGATATATACGGACGGGCGCGTTTTCGATCTTTTTCCACAAATGACAGAAAGAGGGTTCTCGGCGACGATCACATGGGAAGGGGGAAGGTTGGTTACCAGAATTTTTAACAAGTCAAAAGTTTTGTCACAAGAGACTAAGTATGAAATTATCAGCAACGGCGATCGACTTCGAATATCAGGGCGAATGATTGACAGCTTAGGACGAAGGTACGACGAGCATTCAATTTTTGATCGAGTTAGCCCATAAGTCGGAAATAAAATTAATTATGTGTGGAATTGTTGGATACGTTGGAAATAAACAAGTGGTGCCGTTGATCATTGACGGTTTACGGAAGCTCGAGTATCGTGGTTACGATTCGGCGGGGATTGCGGTGGTCGATGGTGATCATCATATGGAACTGCGGCGGGCCGAGGGCAAGCTGCGGAATTTAGAAGAAGCAATTCGGCTGAGCCCGCTTGATGGCAATTACGGAATCGGTCATACGCGTTGGGCAACGCACGGGCGTCCGACCGAGGAAAATGCGCATCCGCATCGCGATCAATCGGGTAAAGTTGTTGTCGTTCACAACGGCATCATCGAAAATTACCTGACGTTGAAAGAGCGGCTGCAGGAGGCCGGACACGAGTTTCATACCGAAACTGACACCGAGGTCGTTGCGCATCTGATCGGGCATTACATTGACACAGAAAAACTTTCGCTCGAACTCGCAGTTCGCAAAACGGTAAAAGAGTTAAAAGGAATTTTTGCGCTCTCGATCATCTCGTCTGATGAGCCGGACACGATCATCTCTGTTCGCGAAGGCCCGCCGGTTGTGATCGGCCTCGGCGACGGTGAATTTTTTGTCGCATCCGATATTCCGCCGATCTTGGCGCATACGCGGGACGTGTTTTTCCTCGGCGACAGGGAAATTGCCGTGCTGACAAAAGAGTCTGTCCGCGTAACGGATTTTGACGGCAATGTCGTCGAGCCGCAGCAGCAACGGATCACCTGGGATCCGATCCAGGCTGAGAAAGGCGGCTTTAAACATTTCATGCTCAAGGAGATATACGAGCAGCCGCGAGCCGTACGCGATACTTCGCAAGGGCGTGTTTCTCTTGACAACGGAAAGGTTTATCTCGACCCGATGGACATCTCCGATGAAGATCTCCTCGGCGTTGCGTCTATCAAGATCGCTGCCTGCGGCACATCATGGCATGCTGCTCTGGCGGGCAAGTACATGCTCGAACATCTCGCACGTGTTCCCGTTGAGGTCGATTATGCGTCGGAATTTCGCTACCGCGATCCGGTGTTG
>JANMDA010000008.1:0-5597 GCA_031376085.1 Chloracidobacterium sp. | reverse complement strand
GTCTTTTCGCAAAACGATCGTCGGCGTCATCGATGAAAGCGGACGTTTGCCGCCTTGAATGGAATTTCGTTCGCCCTGTATCAATCCATACAAATTTGGCTTTCCAGACTGCGATGCAAAATCGTCCATTTCATTATTTAGCAAAATGCCGGTGCCTTTCGCAGTCACGCGTGAGCCGTATAGATCGTTGAGCGTATAAGTATTACTAACATCATTCCCAGCGGTATCAACGACCGTGAAATGTGTTGTGTCCATCGATTCACTTCCGGCGATCTCGCCGTGGCCGATCGAATTGCTATTCGACGCTCGCGAGGCATCGATCGTCAAACGCCTTTTTGCAGAGTAAGCCTTATCGATAAGCGACTCCACAGGAACTTTTGTAAAATCAGGATCGCCCATAAACTCCGAACGGTCGGCAAACGCACGCCGCATCGACTCGGCTAGAACATGATATTTCGCAGCCGAGTTGGATTGCATACCTCGAATATCGTAGCCCTCAAGTATGTTCAAGATTTCCAGCATCACGATACCACCAGAGCTCGGTGGCGGCACTGAAATAATTGCGTTTCCTCTATAGCTTCCACTCAGCGGTTCGCGTTCAACTGCACGATAATTTTTGAGATCATCGGCAGTGATCGATCCGCCGTGAGCTTTCATATCGTCAGCGATCATCTTCGCAGTTGTTCGCGTGTAAAATTCAGCAGCGCCATTCTTAGCAATCCGTTCAAGCGTCTTTGCTAACTCAGGCTGGCGAAGAACATCACCTTCGCCAAAATATTTTCCGTTGTTCAAAAAGATCCGATTGCTGTCTTCATATTTCGACAAACTTTCTTTAAATGTCTTGAACAATTCAGCCAGTCTGTATGAGAGAACGTAGCCATTCTTTGCCAACAGACGTGAAGGCTCAACCAGATCGCGCCACTTCACTTTGCCCGAACCGTATTTCTTAAAAGCCATTTCAAAACCAGCCAGCGTTCCCGGCACGCCTGAGGCACGATACCCAACCGTCGATGAGCCTTCGCCCTTTATAACCTCGCCGCTCTTATCGACATACATATAACGGCCCGCCGATTTTGGTGCCATTTCGCGGTAATCGATAACATGAGCATCGCCCTTTGCAGTTCTGATAAGCATGAAACCGCCGCCGCCGATATTGCCGGCTTCGGGATAAACAACAGCAAGCGCTAGTCCAACCGCAATAGCAGCATCTATAGCATTTCCGCCCTTTTTCATCACCTCAACACCGATCTGAGAGGCAAGCTCATGCTGAGAAACCACCATCGCATGTTGCCCGCGAACAGGTTCACGCGAAGCAGCAAAAGCCAGCGGCCATCCGGACAAGCTCAGTCCCCAGATAATTATGAAAACCGCAATCTTACTTATTCGCTTTTCTTTCATACACTCAACTCTGCTAAAAAATGTCTTATTGAAATCACTTTTCTGCGAATCAACGCTGGGACAAATCCTACTTCTTCCCACTGAGGTAGGAAATATTCCGAATTGTTACTACCCTGAAACGGTCGTGGGACAGCCAACTAATTGTATTACATACAGTTTCCGTATTTGTCCCGCCATAGTTATAAAAAACAAAAATTACAATTTCAAATGAATTTCAACATTCACTTTCTTAGTGTTTCAATCTTACCACAAATTACCGTAGATTGCAAGAAATATTATTCATGAAACACGCCATCGGCAACAGGACAGATCGTATTCAATCGTAATACTTTTCTAATCAGTCCAAAAGGTTTATAGTCAGACTTTCGGCGAAGGCTTTCTTCCGCCGCCGAATTCTACAAAAAATGATAGAAGGCGATAGTTGCAGAAATGACGTTTACACGCTTTTCACCGAAAAGTTATGTGCAGCAATTGAGCCGCGTGCCGGCGCGGTTTCGTCGGAATCTGTCTGAATATCGATTTTACGCATATTTTGCCGTTTTAGGGCCGGGAATTATTGCCGCAAGTTCGGGCAATGAGGTCAGCGGCATTGCGACTTACTCATCAGCTGGTGCCCAGTACGGCTACACACTCTTGTGGACATTTATCCCGATGACGATCTTTTTCATCGTCGCGCAGGAAATGTGCGTGCGAATGGGCGTCGTCACCGGCCAGGGACTTGCCGATCTCATACGCGAACAATTCGGCGTCCGTTGGACGGTATTTGTAATGCTCGCACTCGTCATTGCAAATTCAGGCATCATTGTCGCTGAGTTCGTAGGCATCGCGCAGGCGTCCGAACTATTTGGCATTACTCGATACGTTACTGTTCCCATCATTGCGCTTGTGATCTGGTGGCTCGTTGTCAAAGGCACGCCAAAGCGCATCGAGCAGGTTTTTCTGTTGATGTCGCTGGTTTTTCTCACTTATATTTTCGCAGCGTTCCTAGCAAAACCCGATTGGCAAAACGTCGGCCGTGAATTTGTCACGCCAAGTTTTAGCCTTGATTCCGGCTATCTCTTTACCGTAATGGCGTTGATCGGCACAACCATCACGCCATTCATGCAGATATACGTTCAAAGCTCGGTCGTTGAAAAACGAATGGACAAAGAGGATCTAAGCCTGGCGCGCACCGACGCAATTCTTGGTGTAATTTTCGCCAATGTTATCGCTGCATTCATAGTCATATCAACCGCCGCTACCCTTTACTCGAAGGGAATTGTGCTGAATGACGCCGCTGACGCGGCGCAAGCGCTGGTGCCGGTCGCGGGTCTTTACGCAAAGTATCTATTCGCCATCGGATTATTCGGCGCCGCGATGTTGGCGATGGGTGTTCTGCCGCTCGCTACCGCTTATTCTTTGAGCGAGGCACTCGGTTTTGAAAAGGGCCTTTCACGTTCGTTTCGCGAGGCTCCGATCTTCATCGGCATATTCACATCATTGATCGTTTTCGGTGTTGCCGTCGCTCTAATCCCAGGTATTCCACAATTTAAGCTGCTTCTCCTAACACAGTGCATTAACGGTATATTGCTTCCTGTATTGCTGATAGCGATTGTCACGCTCGCAAATAATGCCGAGATAATGGGCGAATACCGTAATCGCTTTATCCACAATGTGTTTGCCATCGGCACTACCGTCATTGTTTCGATACTCTCGCTGCTGTTGATTGCAAAAACGATTACTGGTATGTTTTAGCGAGTTATGGCAGCTACCGATCTGCAAAAAAAGGCCGTCTTTGTGATCGTTTTTGTGGGAATAACGGCACTCGTCCTTTTGAGCCTGCCGGTCGTCGAACTCTGGCTTCAGACGTCTATTCTGCCGCAGTTCGGAATGACTTTCATAAAAGGCTGGGACCTTACCCCTGCCAGCTCCGAAATGTCGATGAACGTCACCTACGCCAACGCGATCGACGCATCCTTCCGCATTTTCAAAATCCTGCTCTGGATGGCGCTGGTTATTGCGGTTGTCCGTTTCCTTGCCTTCTTCATCCTGAAAACTGCCTACCGGACGTCAAAGCAGCCCGAAGTTTCGTCGCTCGTAAAAACTGTTTCCTCGATAGTCATTTACATAGTCGCGTTTTTTATTATTTTTCAGACGCAATACCCTGACGTTCCGCTGACGCCGTTGTTTACAGGCTCCACGATCCTCGGTATCGTCGTCGGTCTCGCGCTACAGGAAACGCTCGGCAATCTGTTTGCCGGCCTCGCTCTGCAAGCAGATCAGCCGTTCCAGGTTGGCGATGTGATCTCGATCGGAAAAAGCGGCACCGGCGTTGTCGAAAGCGTCTCTTGGCGCGGCGTAAAGATACGAACATTTCAAAACAAACTCCTCATCATCAGCAATGCCGTGCTTGGAAAAGAATCCATCGAGGTTGCGCCGAAAAATAATCTTAATGCCCGTGCCGTTTTTTTTAACACTGAATATACGGATTCACCGACCAAGATCATCCACGTCGTGCGTGACGCTGTCCGCCAGGTGGAAAATGTCACGAATAAAATCCGGCCCGTCGTCCGCATCCGTAACCTTGCCGAAGGCGGCGTCGAATGGGAAGTAAAATACTGGCTCGAAGATTACGCTAAGCACAACGACACCGACGCCCTCATCCGCGAACGCATCTGGTACGTCTTTAACCGCGAAAGGATCGCTTTCTCGTCACCGACGCTGACCGTCCAACGCGGATCGATGCCGCCCGAGATGGCACCGGAAGAGATCGTCAATACAAACACCGAACACCTCAACCGCGTCTCGATCTTCGCTCCGCTCTCGGACGACGAGACCGAACAGCTCGCCAACGCTTCAAAGTCGCGTGTCTACGCACCCGGCGAAGCCATTGTCCGCCAGGGCAACGAAGGCAAATCGATGTTCATCATCCTCAGAGGTTCAGTTAAGGTCCAGATCCCCGAAGGCACTTATCAGAAAACCATTAATAAACTTGGAAGAGACGACTTCTTCGGCGAAATGAGCCTCCTCACCGGCGAGCCGCGTTCCGCCTCGGTCATCGCCGAAGAAGAAACCGAAGTCCTCCAAATAAAAAAAGAGGCCCTAAAACCGATCTTCGAAAACAACCCCGACCTCGTAAAAACCATCGTCGAACTCATCGAAGAACGCCGCGAACTGCTCGCAACTCTCGAAGAAACCAGCCTCGAAGAATCTTTGATCTCACACAAAGGTGTGATGGGCTCGATCAAGAATTTCTTTGGTTTGAAATAGTTTGCAATTCCAAGACCTGTTTTGTCGCAGGACCCCACCGACACGGTCAAAGGCGTTTAATCAAGTCTGTCCCATGTCCCACGCGAAAAAGTGTCCCAAGTGTCCCAAACGGCGGGGGACAGCCTAAGTTATTGAATTCACTGACTTTTCCCATTGCTGTCCCACTGTCCCAGCAGTTTTTTTGTCCGGCTGTCCGGAGTTTGTCCGGCGCCTCGACCGGACACCGTAACTTATACTTATAATTAAAGTTACGACGCTATTTTAGCCTTGTCCGGTGTATTTTGAAAAAAGGTTTTGGGAACCGTTTAGTGAAGTGTCCCACTGTCCCACCACTTTTTTTCGCATGTCTTTCATGAAAAAAGTTGTCACTTTTTGGCGTTAATTCTGAAATAAGATGTCAAAGAGCAAAATCGCCAAATACAACGATCCCGCATCAACCTAGCGCATTTCGAGGAAAAATGGAATACCAATTTTCCTGATATGACGTGATTTTCTCGATTTGACGCAATTTTCCGAAGATGACGCCGTTTTCCGGCAAGGAAACTGCGGTGTCTGACCCCGAAGTCCGAGGTCAATATTTTCAAAAAATCGCAGAATCGCAGGCCTGACCCATTCCTTCTTCCTGCATCCTGTCGCTATGGTGTGAACGTTTGGATTGGTGTAGCAGCGTCTTATGACACGGTTCGCCTTGTCATATTCGTTGACAATATTGACGCCGTTGGCATCAGTCGCCCGAATAACATTGCCCAAAATGTCATACACAAATCCAGCCGTCCACTGGTTAGTGTCGTTGTAACTGTCGGCAAGATTGAGGCTCGGATTGAAGTCCTGCTCAGGCTGTTTGACGCGAATCAACCGTCCAAGCGAATCGTATTTGAAAAAGCGATCCTGAACACCCTGCGACACCTTTACCATTTTGCCGTATGCGTCGTATATGTAGAAAGTCGGGT
>JANMDA010000371.1:0-13142 GCA_031376085.1 Chloracidobacterium sp. | reverse complement strand
GTTCTGGCCGTAAGTTTGGATCTCGCCTCTAAAGCTGTCGAGGTTAGCACCAAAACCGCTGTTAGGAACGCGTGCATTGAGGCCGAAAAGAAATCCTTCCTGTTTGGTGCGGTCACCAAAGGTTGAGAAGGTAAAGGTATTGTTATCATTAATTCCCCAAGTCAGTTTGCCCGCATAGAAAGGGGTCGTGATCTTGTTTTCAACAGGAATTTGAAATGTTTGAGTCAGAAATTCATTCTTGCGGATCTGCGGATTGAAAGCTCCAAAGAACCAAAGTTTGTCTTTCTTGATCGGGCCGCCGATGTCAACACCTGCGTCGACGTCGGAGAATTTGCTCGAAGCAGCACCGATAAGCGGCAGGGCTTCTGCCTTCACATCGCGTACAAAGCTCTTCGCCGTCAAATAACCAAATATGTCACCGTGGAACTCGTTACCGCCGCTCTTGGTGATAACGTTAAAAATACCGCCGGTCGATTTGCCATACTCAGCACCAAAAGCACCGGTCTTAACTTCGACTTCCTGGACAAATTCGAAGGGCAGGTTTGCACCTGAGCCGCCGAAAGCAGGGTCGGTCGTGTTAACACCGTCGAGGATGTAGTTGTTTTCCGGGCCAGATGAGCCGCCAACCGAAGGATCGCGGTCGCGTCCCGAAGCATCACGCAAGCCTGAGCGTGCTACTGTCGGAGCGATCGAATACAGCGATTGCACTGTACGGGCTGTCGGAAAGTTTGAAAACTGCTCCGTGCTGACGTTGGTGCCCGTCGCGTTGTTGGTTTGATCGATGTCATTTGTAGCAACGACATCTACTGTGCCGCTGACACCGCCTGATTTCATCGAGATGTTAGCCGTTGTCGATTTAGACAGGTTAACCTCGACATTTTCCTGACGAGTCGCTGTGAAACCGCTGGTAGCGCCGACCTCTACGGAATATTTTCCCGGAGGTACAGCACTAAAACGATAATTTCCATCGCTGTCAGAAGTAGTTGTCTGGGACCGAATAAGATTCGGGCCGCTAAGGGTTACGGTGGCACCCGAGATGACAGCACCATTTTGGTCTGACACCGTGCCTTCAACCGTACCTGTAGTACTGGTTTGGGCCATACTTGCGGTTACAAAAAGTAACGAAACTAACGCAAATACAGCCAGCGTAAATAATTTTATATTTGTTTTCATATTTCAGATTTTCCTTAATCTAAAGGGTTATGTATTTTGTGGTCTGCCATATGGCCGCAGATACTAATACACTCGACATAAATGAGGCAAATGCTATGCCTTTCACAAAAATCAGTCTAAGTGTTGTTTAGTAAGGGTTTAGGGTTGACTGGGAAAGGTGGTCAACCATCGGATTTCCATATTTATGAATACGGAAATGAAAAGATGAATCCGTCTCAGGAATTGAGAAGGTGTCCCATTTTCTCTTTTTTGGTACGGAGGTAGTGGGCAGCGGGTTCTTCGGCTTCGACCTCGATCGGTATGCGGTCAACTATATTCAGGCCGGCACGCTCAAGAGCGGCCAGTTTATCAGGGTTATTTGAGATGACTTTTACTTTGCACAGTCCCAGATCGAAGAGAATTTCGGCACATTGCTGGTAATCCCGGGCATCGATGGCAAATCCAAGCTGTGCGTTTGCTTCAACAGTGTCCGCACCCTGGTCCTGTAGAGCATAGGCCCTTATTTTATTGAGAATGCCGATGCCGCGGCCCTCTTGCTGTTGATAAACGATGGCTCCGCGGCCTTCGGCCTCGATCATCTCCATTGCTTTGTGAAGCTGCGGCCCGCAATCGCATTTTATCGAGGCAAAAACGTCACCGGTCAGACACTGCGAGTGAATACGCACCAATGTCGGTACTTCGCCGTCCATTTCGCCCTTGTAGAGAACGACAAATTCTTCATTACTCGTGGTCGATCGATAGCCGGCTATCATAAAATCGCCAAATTGAGTAGGTAATTTGGCCTCGGCAACCTTTTCCACCGTAATCGCCCGGTTTGTCCAGGGACAGTCGCTGCCGTTTTGTACTGAATTTGAGTTCTCTAACATCTATCTGATTTAATTATACTCCAATCAGCCGTGAAAGTAGCTATTCGATCAAGGGGCGACACTGGATTCAAGGCCTTGGTCGTGCGGTTGTGTATCCGCAGAAAGATGCAGTTTTTCTTGTGAATACTGAAGCTGGTAAAGCCGCCAGTAAAGGCCTTTCATACCAAGAAGTTCGTTGTGTGTGCCTGTTTCACGAAGTTCGCCGTGATGAACCACGATGATCCGGCCGCATTTTTGTATGGTCGAAAGCCTGTGTGCAACAACCAGCGACGTTCTGTTGTCCATAACACGGTCGACGGCACGCTGGATAAGCTGTTCGGTCTCAGTGTCTATCGAACTAGTGGCCTCGTCGAGTATCAGAATTGTCGGGTCGAACGCCAGAGCACGAGCAAAAGAGATCAGCTGTTTTTGCCCAACGGACAGGCCTGCGCCGCGTTCGCGGACCTCTGAAGCATATTTTTCGGGGATCTTTTGGATAAATTCATCGGCATGGACCTCTTTTGCCGCCCATTCGACCCTTTTATCGTCGATTGAGGCGTTTCCGAGCCTGATATTGTTTTCGATCGAGCCACTAAAAAGAAAAACATCCTGCAAAACCACAGCAAAATTCGACCTTAGATCGTGAAGCTGCCAATCCCGAATATCGACGCCATCAAGCAGTATTCGGCCTTTTTGAACGTCGTAGAATCGCATCAAAAGGTTGGTAATAGTGGTTTTACCTGAACCCGTATGTCCAACAAGCGCAATACTTTCCCCGAGATCCACCGTAAATGAAACGTCTTTCAGTACCCATTCTTCGTCCTTGTACGCGAACCATACGTTTTGAAATTCGATGCGGCCCTCGGCGCGGCCCGTTCGTTGAGGTGTTTCAGGCGTTGTCACCTCGATATCGCGGTCAAGCAGAATAAAAATGCGATGCGAGGCCACAATTGCGGCCTGAAGCACGTTAAATTTGTCCGAAAGATCACGTATCGGCTGGAAAAGCTGGAGCGAATACTGAATAAACGATGCCAAAATGCCCACGGTCAATGCCGCTCCGGCTGCGGAAATGCCGCTCAGAGTCTCATATCCAAAGGCAAAAATGACCACTGCAATTCCTATCGCACCGATAAAATCAACCAGCGGATAAAATACCGAGTAATAAAAGATAGTTTCGATATTTGCGTTGCGGTAATCGTCGTTTATGTCGCTGAAACGGGCCTTTGCCTTATTTTCGGCATTGAAAAGCTGAACCGTTTGGGATCCCGAAAGGTATTCCTGCAAAAATGCGCTAAGTTTGGCGTTACGGGTCCTGACGCGGTCAAAACCGCTGCGTGCGTGTTTACGAAACCAGTTTGTCGCTGCAAACAGCAGCGGGACGGTAGCTAGAGAGACTAAGGCGAGCTTCCAATCGAGCCAGAACATTATCCCGATAATCGCGAAGATCACGACCAGATCGCCCAAAACGTCGATAACACCGGACGTAAAAAGCTCATTCAGGGCGTCAACATCCGACGTCAGCCGTGTCATGATTCTGCCGACCGGATAATGATCGTAATATGCGATCTCCTGTTGCTGGAGCTTTGTAAAAAGCTCGGTCCGCAGATCGAACATCACCCGCTGGCCGA
The DNA here is from genome assembly GCA_031376085.1 of Chloracidobacterium sp. Classification (GTDB taxonomy): domain Bacteria; phylum Acidobacteriota; class Blastocatellia; order Pyrinomonadales; family Pyrinomonadaceae; genus OLB17. The sequence continues at coordinate 9,496 of JANMDA010000371.1, read as the reverse complement.
CATTATTCAGCAGTATTTCCTGAACATACGAGAAAACGAACCTGAAGAGAAAAACACCAAAAAAGGCGAGCGCAAACACCCAAATTCCATCCACACGCTTAGGCGTGATGAAATCGTCCACCGCCATCTTTGTGAAATACGGCTGAGTGCTGATGAGCAGGTTTGTGAGCAGCGTCAGGACAAGGGCCGCCGTTGCAAGCTTCCAATACGGCCTGATATAACGCATCAGCCGCCGCGCGACACGAAAATCGTAGGTTTTGCCTATCTCTTCTTCTTCGTGATATTTGCGAACTGCTTCTGACATCAATAGATCTCAAATTTTAGATTGTAGATTTTGGATCGCTGTTTGCAAAAGCCGGCACATAAGTAAGGGCGGAAGTCGCAACGTTGCATGTATCCCCTTACTAACGTGTGGGCTTGTGCATCGTTGGTCGAAAATCTAAAATCCAACATTGGCATGAACCGCTTTTTTGAAGACAAAAAGGACAACTGGCAGCGGCTCGAGGATCTTTTGACGATGCTCAGCGGCACATCGCTTCGCGGGTTGTCGAGAATGGAGGTTCGGGAATTTGGTGAGCTTTACCGACGTGCTGCGGCTGATCTGGCTATAGCCAGAGCTGAGACACGCGACCCTAAACTCATCAATTATCTAAACAGCCTCGTCATTCGCGCCCATGGCAAGATCTATCGGGCCGAAAGCCAGGGCGTTGGTTTGATCGGCAAGTTTTTCGCGGAGGATTTTCCCAGGACATTTCGCCGAAATATAGTTTATATGGCGATCGCGTTCGGAGTTTTTGCAGGGTTTGCGATCTTCGGTTTTATCGCGACTTGGGTCAACACCGAATTTACTCATTTTGTGATGCTTTCAGGCGTTACTGAGCAGATTAATTCCAACGAACAATGGTGGCTTCGCCTCAACGACGCAAATCAAGTCGGAGCCAGTTCGATCCTCTCAAATAATATTCTGGTCACAGTTCGCGTTTTTGCTTTGGGTGCGTTTTTTGGTATCGGAGCATTTTACGATCTGGCGTTCGAAGGCGCCCGGTTGGGAAGTGTTTTTGCAGCTTGTTACAAGCTGAATCCGCCTTTTGGGAATTCGCTTGCGTCTTTTGTCGTCGGCCACGGCGTGATCGAACTTTCTACGATCTTTTTTTGCGGCGGAGCCGGAATGATGATCGGTTACGCGTTGGTAAATCCTGGCGACCTGACGCGTGCTCAGGCGCTAAAGAAAAAAGGCATCGAGGCAGCGCGGATCGTTATCGGCTGTGCGTGTTTCCTGGTTGTCGCCGGCACGATCGAAGGTTTTTTGTCACCGTCTGATCTGCCGCCTGCGATCAAGATCGCAACCGGCGTCGGCACAGGACTGGCAATGTATTCGTATCTTTTTCTGGCTGGACGCGAATCTAACGAACGGTAATCGGCCAGTTTTAAAAACCCATTATTTCTTTATCAATGGTTCGCTGATAAAGACACTTTTCTGTTTCTCTTCGGCGGCAGTTTTATTTTTAACAGGCTCCTTGAACTGCTCAAAACGCATGAAACTCTTTTTCGCCGGTGCAGATATGGTCAACACACCCTTTTTCATCGAGTAACTTGTTGCATTTTGCAGAGTGTCCGTAAAGAGGCTCTCGAACTTACCGGTTGTCTCATTGCAAAACATTTCCGTCGATGTCAGCGGGCCGATTTTTATTTTGCCGCCGCCGAGGAAAGTCACATAGCCTCCAAAAATATTACAACCGGAGTTTCCGCCGATACGATTGTCAGTGATAGTGAGATCGATTTTCATCGTCTTGATAGGAAACGCCTGTTTCGATGAAAAACTGTATCCGGTCAATTTCCATTTGCCGTTGAGTTGGTCTTGTGCTCCGACACGCGACGCGAACATATTGATCATGATCAGACAACCGTAAATTAGAAGTATCTTAGTCATATTGAGGCTCATAAATTTATCACGCTTGCTGTGCCATCTTTAGAACGATGCAATATCGTTATCTTGCGTGATATTAGATGCCTTTTGTATTGTCAGGTGTGCAATAAACATCCAGTATGCTCGAAGAATTAGTGCGTTCCATAATATTGCGATAGATCGCTTCGACGAGAGCACTTTGGCCGTTCTTTTTCTGCACCGGCGTGTTCCAATTCAGCACTCGAAATCCCGCACGCTCGACCACAGATCGAAGCGTGTCCGGCGAAAAGAAAAAAAGATGATGCATCGCCGCGTAATGACGCCAGCGGTGCGATTTCAGATGCAGACGGCTCTGCAAACTTTTTAATCGCGGGCTTATTCCCGTAATATTCGGCACGCTTAGATAGAGAATTCCATTAGGCGTTAACAATTCCCGGCAGATTTGCAATTCCTGCAGCGGATCCTGAGTGTGTTCGAGGACGTGATTTAGACGGATCATATCAAATCGCTCGCCGCCAAAATCGATGTCCTGCAGCCGTCCTTCCCAAAGCGGGCAATCCAGATCGTGAGCGTCAGGCGACAACTTGATGTCTGCGCCTGCGATCGTCCAACTGGCTTCGCGGGCAAAATCGAGAAACGCGCCGTTGCCGCAACCTATATCGAGAACCTTCTTTCTATCGCCGAGCATTCTTTCAAAATCGGCGAGCTGACGGTTTATGTAATGAGCCGTTTCGGGTGAAGGCTTGTTTGAACCGTCTCGCTTTGGAAAGTAATTGTCGGAATAAACTTTGTCGGCAAGCTCGTCAAAACTCAACCGTGGGTTGACGAATTCCAACCCGCAACTCGAGCATTGACACAAAGTAAATCCCTGATAATCGACGGCGAATGGTTGTGGTGATGTACCGCAAAGTGGGCATATTACTTCTTCGGTAGGCTTGAGTTTACCGCTTGTCACGGCGCCGGCTTTTCCGAAAAATGTGTCCGAAGAGGTCGATGGCATAGGTTCAATTTACGACAGTTAAGCCAAACGGTCAAAATTCTAATCGGGTGTCCTAAAGATAGCTGTAGGAATTAGAGCAATCCACGTTCTTTGACTCTAAGGTAAGTTTCCAGCAAACGCGGTGCGAGCGTTTGTGTTGTCACGTCCAGAGCCAGGCCGCCGAGCGATTCGACTAATTTTAGAGCGGATTCGCGTTGGTGGATTATTTCCTCGGCTGCAGACTGCATAAAAACTTCTTTCAGGTCTTTTGGTGAATGGCTGACGGCGGCATTCAGGTCGCGGTCGCCGATGGTGACGACGAGCGGCAGATGTCGAGGGCGAAGCAGTTTGAGCGAGTTTATTAATTCTTTCGAGCTGTCTTTATCGACAAGGTCGGTAAGGATCGCCACGAACGACCGCTTCTTTAAATTCGACGAGATAAATTGAAAACCGCGTGCGTATGATGGTTCGATAAGTTCCGGTTCGAGATTGTGCAGCGCTTCGAGAACTGAGTCGATATGTTCGATGCCGCGTTTTGGCGGCAGATATTTTATGACGCGGCGGCCAAAGACGACGAGGCCGCAATTATCACCGGCACGCGCACAAGCGGACATCAGCGCGAGGCTGGCGTGGATAGCTGTATCGAATTTTGTCTCATCACCAATGCGTCCTGTCATCAGGCGTCCGGCGTCAAGAGCAATTATGATTGTTTGGTCGCGTTCGATCTGGTATTGCCGCGTTGTCAATTTTGAACGTCGTGCAGTTGCCGTCCACGAGATATGCCGCAGCTCATCGCCGCGAACGTAATCGCGCATCGATTCGAATTCGCGTCCTTCGCCTCGACGGATCGCCTTTCGCTGGATCGCCAGAAACGAACGAGCACCAAGTGCCTTTAGTTCGATCTCTCTCGCACGGCGCATATTTGGATAGACTTTAACAGTTTGCGGCTCGCCCAACTCGGCCTGACACCAAACAAGCCCGATCCGTGAGAGATAGCGAATTGCATTTCGGCCAAATTCGTATTGGCCGCGTCGTGTCGGAGTTACTGAATAAGAGAATTCCGCCGTCGTTTGGGCATCAACGATGAATTCCGCTTCACGCGGCTCATTGAGGTTCATCTCGGAAGGATATTCATCCTTGACCTTTATGCGAAAAGACTGGTCCGATGCATTTTCAATATTGATGTTGACCGTTGTCGGGTCTCCGATAGCGAAGCGTCTGTCGAATGCACGCGTGAATATAAATTCCTCAGGCAATTTTCTGCTGACAAATATATCAGCCATCGCCGCAACGATAAGAAGAATATCGTAAGCCAGAACGACATAACGCAGTCCCGGCAATGCCCACGAGATCGACAGCGGAACAATGCCCGCAGCAAGCAATATAAAAAAGAGGCGGCTAAAGACAAATCTCATTGAAAAAATAATTATACATTGCTAATTATTTACTGCCTAAATGCAACTAATTGGCCGGTTCGGGGTTCAAAGTGAAAGTGAGATCATTATTTGTAATTGCATTGTTATTGTTGCCCGGCATTTCGGCTTTTGCACAAACGAATCAGCCCGCAAGCGTGGGCGGCATTGAAGAAGTTTATCTGGCAAAAGACGACGGCAATGGCAAGGCCGGCGAACAGGTGACCGAGTTTCGGACGACCGATGTGCCGATCTACTGCGTTATTTTGCTCGAATCAGACACAAGCGCTGTCGTGAAGATGAATTTTGTTGCGGTAAACGTAACAGGCGTAAAACCCGAAACAAAGGTTGTGACCGCCAGCTACACTACAAAGAATGGACAAAATCGCGTAAATTTTACCGGACGCCCGGAAGGGAAATGGACGCCGGGCAAATATCGCGTCGATCTGTTTCTTGATGGCAAGAAGGCAAGCGAAGTCGAATTTAATATCAAAAGCACAGGCGGCACTATGAATGCAGGCGAATCTGCGACTGCTGTCAAAAACTTTCAAAACACCGAAACACTTAAACCCAAGCCAAGAAAAACAAACCCTGCAAAATAAAAAGGCTGCCTTTGCAGACAGCCTTTTTCTCAAGTTTATTTAATTAATTACCAACGTTCCGAACGTCCACCACCACCACCGCCATAACCGCCGCCAGAGCGTCCGGCGCGATCTTCGCGTGGCTTGGCTTCGTTGACCTTGATCTCACGGCCGCCTTGTTCTGTGCCGTTGAGTTCGGCAATGGCTTTTTCGCCGTCTTCCTGATTTGCCATTTCGACAAAACCAAAACCGCGTGAACGTCCGGTCTCGCGATCCTCGACCACAGACGCTGATTCGACAGCGCCGATACCCGCAAACAATTCCTCAAGATCATGACTCGAAGTTTGGAACGAGAGGTTTCCTACATAAAGTTTCATTGACATAATTTTTATTTACCTTTCCCGTTGGGAAATAATACAAGGCACTAGCGTGATCGGAAATCTGTTTTCGGATGATCGGTTCTGTTCCGGGAAGATCGCGCCTGAGTCTCTCGTAAGCGAGAGCTGTTTCTAAAGCCTATTACCAACCAACCCTCGAACCATCCAAAACACGCCAAAAAAACTTTTACGCAGGTCGTGGGCACATCGCCGCCGATGCGCGAGAGCAGGATTAACAGAAAATATGATGCACCGTTCGTCTGACGGTTGCAAGCGGAAAACAAGTTTTTTGGAAATTGGCTAACCGATAAATGCTTTGATCTCATTGATCTTTTCGCGAGCTGAGGCCTCGCCGAGATCGATAAGTTCGTCACGTTTGTTTATCTGATCGGGTCGAATGTGCGCGATCGGCGGGATGATGATTACGTCGGCCTTATAATGCTGATTGCGTGACGCAGCGCGGAGGAGCATCATCGCGGATTGGAACATCATTCCGAATGCGGTTCGCGGCCTCACCCTAAAAGTTGCGCCGCAGGCCATCAGATCGACGGCGATAACTATGTCAGCACCCATTTGACGCACAGCATCTGTTGGCATCGGCGAGACCACGCCGCCATCAACAAGCAATCTGTTTTCCATATCGACCAATGGCACGAAAGCACCCGGCACTGCGCAGCTTGCGCGGATCGCGAACGGCAGATCACCGCGGTCTTTTAATACTACTTCCTCGCCGCTTTCGAAATCACAGGCGACGGCTGAGAATGGAATTTGCGTTTCTTGAAAAGTGCGGACAGGGAACTCGCGTTCGATAAAATTCCCCATCGGAGCGTTTGACAGCAAACCGAGCGGCGACAGCGAAGGCCGCGCCATATTTGTCCAGCCGACCTTTGACGCCATCGCAACTATCTTATCGACCGGCATTCCCGCCGCATAGGCTCCGCCAACAAATGAACCTGCCGACGAACCGGCGATCATATCGATCGGAATATGGTGTTCGACAAGCACCTTTAACACGCCAATGTGAGCGAACCCGCGTGCTCCGCCGCCGGAAAGGGCAAGGCCGATCTTTTTACGTTTCATATATCAATTGATTTTAACCGCCCATTATGGAAAACTTGAAACCCAACAATGACACCCGTTGAAACTCTTTCATTACCGAGAACACCGACCGTCGCGGATATAGCTGCTGGGGAACATGTTTGTCCGGTTTGCTCGAGAGCTAACCGCAGCGAATATGTGCCGCTTGATTCATTGCCCGACGATCTGCAAAAGTTGATCCGTGCGAACGCTCCGGGTAAAAACGATTGCATCGAGGCATGCGGGCGATGCACGAGGCTGTTTGAGCGGGCCAAAGAGCACATTATCAAAGACGCCGCGATGCAAAAGGATGGTTCGCATGTTCTTTCGACTCCGTTGCGGCTCGATGCGGATGAGCGCTTTACAGGCGACGGAGTAACTATCGCGTTTCTCGATTCTGGATTTTATCCGCACGTCGATCTAACCACGCCTGAGAATCGGATCGTTGCGTACCGCAATATGCCAGACGCTGACGGCGACCTCTCATCGCTTTTCAAACCCGACGTTGCCAGTTGGCACGGAATGATGACGTCGGTCGTCGCTGCGGGAAACGGCTCGCTGTCGAACGGTTTTTATCGCGGAATCGCACCGAACGCAGATGTCGTTCTAATAAAGCTCGCACGCACCGGACGCATCTCTGAACAGAACATTCAAAACGGTTTGGAATGGGTTCTCGAACACCGCGAAGAATATAACATTCGAATCGTTAATATTTCCGCCGGCGGCGATGACGAACAGAGCTATTTGCATGATCCGTTGTCACAAGTTGTCGAAGAATGTTCGTCAGTCGGCATTACCGTCATCTGCGCCGTTGGCAACGCCGGACATTTGCCCAATCATCCGGTCTTTCCGCCAGCCAGCGCTCCGTCGTGCATTGCGGTCGGAGGTTTGGACGACAATAATTCGATCAATCGTGCTAAACGCGGCATGTATCGTTCATCATACGGCCCGACTGTTGACGGCCTGCAAAAACCTGAGGTCATCGCTTCGTCGATCTGGGTTCCGGCCCCGATCCTGCCGCATACGCCGACCGCAAAGCAGGCCGCTCTTCTCGAAAAACTCGATAAAAGCGAAGACGGAAAACTCCACGAGATCATTAAGAAAAATGCGGGCATCGACCCGGAGCTTGATGCCGCTATCGGGCTGCTTGTTCACAACATCAGGCAGATCATTGCGTTAAAGATCGGCCAGGAAAATGTGATCAACAAACATTACAAATATGTTGACGGAACTTCGTTTGCCGCCCCGATCGTTTCGTCCGTTGCTGCACAGATGATCGAGGCCAACCCAAATCTCACGCCGTCGGAGATCAAAAAGATCCTGATCTCAACCGCCGAACGTCTGCCGCATCACGAAGTCGACCGGCAGGGCTGGGGCGTAATAGATGCCCGCCGCGCAGTTGAGCTGGCATTATCTATTGCTTAGGAAATTTTTGTCGCTGATAAGCGCGGATAAGATCCATTTTTCTTATCCGCGCTTATCTGTGTAAATCAGCGGCAAAATTACTCTAATTAATTTCCATTACCAGCTGGACGATTTGACATGGTTGGCGGACGCGGGCCCATACGCGGAGGTGGCGTTGACGAATTAGTATCTACTGTCGGCGGTTTGGGCGACGGGCTTGGTTTTGCCACTACCGGCGTCGGCGAAAGCACCGGGCTTTGCTTTGGTGTTGGCGTGTTGGTCGGCGTTTTTGCCGGAGCGTTAAAGTTAAAATTGAAATTGTAATTCGACGCGTAATTAGCGTTTGCGTTGTAGTTGGCGTTGAAGTTGAAGTTCGAACTAAACCCGAGATTGGTGTTTAGATTTGCATTCATATTTATCGGGTTTGTATTGACATTGATATTTGCCGTTTGTGGTTGAAACAGCCAGAACAATCCTGCCCCGAAACTCAAGATCACCAGCGTTCCCAAAATGGTCAGGGCAATGATTTTTGCAGTATTTGGAGGCTCCGGCGGCGGATAAAACACCTGTCGCGGCCTGATGCGTGGCTCGTTGGGATTTGCGGCCGGAACAACGATGCGCTCAGGATCAGATCCGAAAGAACCGGACGTTGATTTGCGGCGAATGACAGTTTCATCGCCAAAGTCCGCATGCGGTTCTGCATTTTCGCTCGGCAAAATAACAAAATTTGGTTTGTCGCCATCAATAAGCGGCGAACCGTCCTTTGTACAAAATTTTATGGTCTCATCGTCGTAACGCTCGTCACAGTTCGGGCAATGTCTCATATTTTTATTTATCAGCCTTGCTCTTATTGGCGGGAATTTTGAAAACGAGACATTCTAACACGACAAAAGGCAGAAATGCGACTGTAAAACAATTTGCGCGCGTCCCAGAGATTTTCCGTCCAGCGTATGCCAAAATCTGCCGAGCCCAAAAATGCGCGTCCCAGAGATTTTTTCACCACAAAGGCAGGAAGCACACAAAGCAAGTGACGTGTATCACGGGTGCTTCCCAGAGAATAGGTCGGAACGCAGGCGGTCGTGCTTGGGTGATGCGCCCCTGAGAATATTAGAATGCACGCTCGTTCACACTCGCGTTTCCGACAGTAGGTCATGCGTCCCTGAGAATTTGTCGAGGGCACGCTCGTTTACCTCGTTTACACTCGCGTTTCCGCCCGTAGGTCATGCGTCCCTGAGAAAGCTTTGCGTTCTTTGCGTCTTTGCGTGAATTTTTTAACGCAGAGATCGCAGAGGTTAGTAAAATAAGCGCGTCCCTGAACTTCTATTTTTGTTATGCGTCCCAAATAAATTTTCAAATATCTTGTCGATTCGGCATTTTTAACGCGGATCAGGCGGATCGAGCGGATTTGCCCGTATCTGTATTTCATATCTGCTCTCATCCGCTTGATCTGCCCGATCCGCGTTCAAAAAACCACCGTAAGATGAAAGCAATGAAATTTCACGGCGAACCGCGTCCCTAGTTTGGGGAGAGCAGATGTGGAATTGTGCGCGTTCGGACTGGCATCTAATAGTCCCACTTGTTTCGCTCTTCGGAATGCGGTTTCGACTACTTGGTAGCCGGCGCGTCCCAGAGACAAGAACGCGTAGAACGACACTTGCCCATTTGGCTCATCATCGAGCAGATCGGAGAAGGCTGCCGGTTCCGCATCGTCGCTCAGATCTATGGTCACAGGCTCGACGAGGCACGCGCCGAAGCGGCTC
>JANMDA010000367.1:0-6782 GCA_031376085.1 Chloracidobacterium sp. | reverse complement strand
GTCTTTTTTCAGCTCGCGATAATTGTAGATCTCGCCGTTGAAAACGATCAGCTTTGTGCGCGTACCGTTGAAGATCGGCTGCTGTCCGCTGGCGAGATCGATGATTGACAGCCGTCGCATTCCCATCGCGGCACGGCCTACGACGGCAGTTCCCTGCTCGTCTGGGCCGCGGTATTCTACAACGCGGCACATCGCATCGAGCTTGGCAGCTCGCTCATCAATGCGATCATTAGTTTTCGAAATAAATCCTGCGATTCCGCACATATTAGTTATTGGTTAATGGCTCTATGCTGCGCTTCGGCAATATCCTCCGCGCAAAATTCCACACTATTTGCTTTTCATCTTCCTCGATAACGCCCCAGAAATTTGCAGCAAGTAAATACACCGGAGCAAAAACAAGCCCCGAAACAAGCAACACAAAACCACCGCCTATAAAATTCAAAATACTCAGCTTTGTTGTTGAAAGTATCTGCCGGGCAAAATGCTCACCTGCCTGTCGCAAATAATCGTGGGCATTTACATAAACGATATAAGTTATGACACCGGCGAAAATGCTGATAAGCGCCGTCTTTGCTGTCGTTTTGAGCAAGGATAGATGTTTCAAGCTCAGTCCAAGTTTATATATGACCATTGATTCGGCTATAAGTTTTTCGATCAAAATTGCGCTCACGGCTGCAGTTATCATGCCCGTAAGACTGAAATAATCAAGTCCGAAATACAGCACGCCCACAAGGCACGTCAATGCCAAAAGCCGCGTCAATAAAAACAATCTACCAAGCTCTTTATACGAGCGAACTATCGGATCCAGGATCAAAACACTAAAAGGCAAAAGCGTCAGATTGATTACAAATATCGAAGTGCTTCGTTCGTAGTTCTTTGTAAAGAGCGTGATTATGAATGTGTTCGCCGTGATTATGAGAAACACATAGATCGGAAAATAAAAGAACGCCAACTTTTGCGTCGCACGAGACATAAGACGAATCATTTCGTCTCGATCACCGGCGAGTTGAAGAGCATTCATTCGCGGAATAAGAACGGATGTGACCGAATCGGAAAGCATAGCGATCAGCGGCACTTCAAAACAGCCATATGCATATATCGCATAATCTGACGGCGAGAATTTATATCCGACAAAGTAGTTGTGAATATCGCTCTGAGCGATCCAAAGCACACCCGTCAAACCAAATGGTATCGCATACATCATCTGCTCGCGGAAAAAACTTGCATCAAACCCGCACCAAAATCCCGGAAATCGCGAACGTAGATAACTGAGTAAAATTAAGGTCTGGATAATGCCCTGTACCATCGCAGCGTAAATGAATGATTCGACAGTAGCAAATGCAAATACGGCTGCTCCCATAAGCAGAGTCTTAGAAAACGAAGCCAGAACAATAAACAGCGTCGCCGCTTTCGCCTCTTGATTGGCAATAGCGACAGTCTCTAAAAATGTTGCAAAGATCCAGATCCATATCACGATGCCGATCTTCGGAGCAAGGAGAAGCATTTCTTCACTGTGAAAAATATTGCCGATGATCTGCGGAAATATAAACAGTGTCAGACATGCCAGGCCGCCCACCACAAAATTGAAGATGAGGATATTAAAGATCGCAGCACCGCGACGAGTCGTTTCGCGGGCAAGAAAATAATAAGCACTCATCGAAAAGCCAAGCGGCAGAATGATCACTGCGTTCGTGATCACCTGAAACGCCTCACGATAATGTCCAACCGCGTCCTGCGTCAGATAGCGAACGATGAGCAGCGGCAGCACAAAGCTAAAAGCAAAGCCGATGAGTTTGGCTGCCAATAGCCAGGCACTCTGCTCGCGCAATGAAATTTTTGCTGTCTCCTTGTTTGCCACTTCTTTTAATTTAATCGTCGCTGCGTGTGGTGCCTATACCCACGCTAAACATTCCCCACAATACCCTAACAATACGCCCATTGCTCCAAGCCGGGCATGAGTATCAAACCAACCCGGCACCGACCGCTTTAATATACGTTCAAGACTCGCGATCAGGCGTTTTCCCCTTCGGGTCTGTATCAAATAAGAGTAGTCTCCAAATAGCCAGTATCGAATAAAAATACGGCGATAATCGCTCAACACCTTGTCGCTGCTTTTCCAGAAACCTTTTGTCTCTTCGCCAAATGGGCCGGATGCTCCTTCCTCAAATTCGTGAAATTTCATTTCGGAGGTTGACGGCAGCGACGATGTCACTCGTTCAAAATCCTGCTTGACGGCCTTGAATCCCGTATAACCAAGCTGTTCGAGCAACTCAAATTCATACTCAAGCTTTCGGAAAACCAGCTTTTCAGAACGGATCGAGATGTAATCGGGTTTGTTTTCGAAATTTAGCAACGCACGCAGGCAGATCGTTTCAGAACCGACTATGTCGGCCTTAAGATAATGCGGAATACCATATTTTTCGAGGCACTGCGCAAAATCGACCGCCTGGACACGGATAATATCATTCCTGGTTCCCAAAACCTCATTCCTTGCTGCCCAGTCACTCGACGCGCTGCTCCACAGCTGATGATCCGTGTTTTGAAAAAATTCGACCTCGCTCATATGGCCGTTGGACGAAGCGTTTTCCGTAATGGCTCCCTCGACGATCTCCAGCTGTCCCTCGCTGATCTCACTCTCAAAACGGCTCCGGCAAAACTCTGCGCTTCGCGGATCGGCCTCAAATGCGACCACACGGTAACCCTTTTTCAGGTAAAAATCGGTGTCCTGTCCCCGGTGCAGCCCGACATCGTAGATCAGATTCGGATCCTTTGTTGTTTTCTTAAGCTCGGTCATCAATTATTACGTATTTGAATTCAGGCAAAGCAGGGATGGTAAAACCCACTTGTAAAAAGGGATAATCACCCTTATTTTTCAATATTTTGGCTGTAAAAGGAGGCGTGATGGACGTACTATATATGGAACTACAACGCTGATGATACAATCCAAAACGTTACCGATCCGCGTGGTGTTGTGACTAATTTCAGTTACAACTCGAGGGGCATGATGACGGGCATTTCATACGATCCCGGCTCGACGGGCATTGCCGACACTAACGATGTTACTTTTGCATTCGACAATGTTGGAAACCGCACATCTATGACGGATGGTACCGGCTCGACGAGCTACGTCTACAATTCACTTTCTCAAATCACGTCAGAGACAAAATATATTTCCGAGATCAACAATTCGTTTACGATCAATTACACCTACGCACTCAACGGCGCCGTTACGTCTTTTACCGATCCGCAGGACTCGCAGCGAAGGGCCGAGTATTTCTTTGACCGACTGGGCCGCATCACTGAGACTAGGACCATGTATCAAGGGACGTTACTGCAAAAACTTCATGAAACGCAGTACCGCGCCTGGGGAGCGCTCAAGAAGCACACTTTTGTCACGATAGGCACCGCTACGACTTTTAGCCGTCCCGTCGAGTTTGAATACGATAATAGGCTTCGGGTCAGCCGTCACTATTCTCCCAACGCAACGACTCCTTCCACTCCTTTTCACGACGTTGAATATGCTCGAAACGCCGACGGTAAAATACAACTTTCGACCGATCTGCGTTCACCGACATTTACGCGCAATTTTGAGTATGATCAGGTTGGACGCGTAACGAAGAGTCTAAGTGGAGCATCAATTAACAACAACTCGGGAATAACTACGCCTTATCGGACGAACATACTTTATGATTCCTTCAGTGAAGAGACGAGCGTGACGGGAAAACACTGGGAAGTTAACAATCCGCCCTATTCGCCACCGGTTTCGCTGTCAACCGGACGGTTGACTAACTCGTCTTATGACACGGCGGGCAATGTGACAAGCGAGCCTGTTCCTTTAGTTTCTAACCCGCAAACATATGCTTACGATGCCGCGGGCAGAAACACCTCCGGCGTTGACCCGGGACACCGTAACCTGCAATATAGTCACAACATCACAACGACCTATGACGGTAACGGCTGGCGGGTTAAGAATCAAATCTTTCACAATACGCCGAGCAACAGCCATACAAAAAAGACTTTCGAGTTCAGCTCAACCGTGCTGGGCGGCGAGACAGTCGGCAGCTTGGCTATTGACAATTATCCCGGGGCGACCGAGGAAAAAACATTTACTGCAACGGCTAACGGTGTAAAGCTTCATAAATTTGGGGCTGAATTCGAGTGGCTCTCGCCCGAAGGAACGACAATGTATAACGGTTTCGGTGAAGCAGAGGAAGAATTTGACGCCAGAGGTGGTGCGGTAGGAACCGAGAATCCTTACAATAACGGCGGCACCTACGCAGGAGGAGGCGACTACGGCGATGGGGAGTTTTATGCGCGGTGCACCTGGGAACACATGACTATTTCCTGCGGAAGGCTCTCAAAATTTGTTCGGGATTACAATCACCGAAAATCAAACGGTGATAAGCCGGCCACACCGGCGCAAGACGCACCGGCACCTTCAAACATTTCAAAACAGCCATCCGACAAACCCGAACAACAAACCGACAAGCCTGGTGCGGTCAGTTCATCTCTAATTCCACAACGGTTTGACAAGGGACGGGAAATGTCCTATGCACTGACAGATTGGGTACAGTTACCCGGCGAGGTTTTCTTTGATAGTCGGGTCGTCGATCAAGAAACTGCTACCGAACTTTACGGTAAAGATGCAATTTACCGCCCGGTTGGATACGAGTACACGGCTTCTGACGGAGCAAAGATTGTACTTGGGAATTATGGATTCTTTACTGATAATGGGCAGATTAATACGAATGGAGACAGAGCGGAAAATGCATTAAAAATTCAAGCGGCAGATAATTCCAGATGGATCATGTCAGGAGGCCTTATGATTGCCGAAGGCCTTGCCGCCGATGATGTCACAGGGATCGGCGTCGCTGATGATCCGGCTATACCTGTTGTCGTTACCGGAGCCGCTATTGCCGCCTTGGCGGCTAAGATGACTTATGAGATCTCAAAGATCCAACAAAGGCCGCTTGGCCCTAATGGGGTGCAGTATTCGTTGAGAGCTACTACAACGGGTGATTATATTTGCTTTACATGTGCGAGTGGAACAATGAATCTCAATGCGGGCGATATTTGGAAAATCGGTGAAACAACTCTTGCGAATAGATACACCCAAGTAGAAATGGAACGTGAGAGAGTTGAGCAGTTCAATGAATTTTCTGGTAATCAAGTAGAGATCAAAGTAGTAGAGAAAGTAAAAATTTACGCTTATTTTGCTGCACATGGACATCTACCACCAGGGAACAAGATTTTTAGGTAATAAATATGAAATTTGGAATTGTCGTTGAAGCGTCTGTGGGCTTAGAAGATAAAACAAGTTTAATTCACAGCCTGTCTCGCAAGTTATTTGAGTATTTTTCTGATAAGGATTATGGCAACGATATTAAGGAAATCCTAGTAGGTATAATTTCCGTGGCACCAGAGTTCGAATGGTTTTCAAAAATAAGAAAACCTAAGTACCAATTTTACCGAAAATACACTAGCAGAGATGGGACTGGGATTATAGAGGACAAGTTATTTTCATTCGATCTAAAGATTGACTATGAAACTTTTAAAAATCAATCAGATGATCAAAACGAAAAAATGTTGGCTGCCGAGATATTAGGCTCTTTATCAAATCTCGACAATTTGCCGAAAAAAGTAAAGGAGTTTGACAAAGAACGATTTAAGGAAGATATGAAGTTATTTTTTATAGAACGGAAATTGGCTTAACGTATTCTTACGACCAAACCGGCTCTATTGCGCAAAACATTTCTCCGACGCAGCACGATAATGCCAATTATGGATTTTCGTTTGTCGCCGGACGCGGCAATCTGACATCGACGACGCGATGCGACGTAATCACGTCTACTACGACAACTTGCAATGGAGGCGTTACTTCGAGCGTAAAATACAATACGGCAGGCTCGCCGATTTCACAGACTGACCCGAGCGGTCGAGTCAGCACGATCTCATATAGCGATACTAATGCATGGAATGACAATGTGGGGCGTAATACATACGCCTATCCTACGAAAATATATGATCCGGCCGGTAATTATTCGCAGATCAAATATCGCTTTGATTTCGGAGCAAATGTTTGGGCGCAGAGTCCGGCACCGGCAGGAAATACTATTGGTAAAACAACTTCAAGGACGTTTAGCGATACGACCGGACGTATCGTAAAGGAAAAGGTGGAGAACACGGGAGCTTACACCCGCTATGACTACCCTAGTAACGGCACTGCTCTTAATACCTACACGACAATTGTCGATCTTGATCCGGCAGGCAGCACTTCGTTAATTAACCAGTTGGATGAGGTAGCGACAGAAACGTTGTTCGACGGTGCAGGGCGTGTTAGAAAAACGCGAACAGAGAATCCGGGCAGTCTGGGCGGATGGACGGGCAAATTGGTTGAATACAACATACTCGGACAAGTAAAACGCGAGACTGTGCCGACGGAAATTAATTCATCGTGGCAACCTGCGGGTGACGATTACCGGAATGGTGTTTGGCTCTGGAACTCGCAGGAATACGATTGGAAAGGAAGGGTGACGCGAACCCGGCCTTCTGATTC
Source organism: Chloracidobacterium sp. (assembly GCA_031376085.1). Lineage (GTDB taxonomy): Bacteria > Acidobacteriota > Blastocatellia > Pyrinomonadales > Pyrinomonadaceae > OLB17. The sequence goes on along the minus strand of JANMDA010000367.1, from coordinate 226 downwards.
GGACGGTACGGAAGCTAAAGATACCAAAATTACCTACGAAGGCTGTGGTTGTGCGGGCGGGCAGGTTACAACTATTCAAGGGCCGTCAACCGATGCAATTAATGTTGGAGGAACTACACCCGTTACAGGCAGCAGGACGCAGAAGATTCGCGAAGATATTCTGGGCAGGACCGTAGCTACGGAGATATGGTCTCTAAGCGGCCCCTCACTTTCTAGTACGCTTTAC
>JANMDA010000364.1:0-4258 GCA_031376085.1 Chloracidobacterium sp. | reverse complement strand
CGGCGGCGCGGTATGTTCGCAGAGTAACGGCGTTGACTACATAAGCGTTATTGCTCAAACCGTAATATTCGCCCCAAATGAGACTTCGAAAAATGTCAATATACCGCTCTGCGGCGACGGCATTATCGAGAATGACGAAACCGTCAATCTTACGTTGGGCGGCTCATTTATAGGCTTCCCGGGAACTGCCGTTCTCACTATTAACGACACCGCAACAGGGTTCCTTAGCCCAGGCAAGATATTTGTGAATCAGGGCGGTGCTGCAAATCCATACCCCTCGACCATAAATGTCACAGGCGTACAGGGCGTTATCGGACAAATGCGTTTAACTCTCTACGATATTTCTACCAATGTTCCGGATAACGCTGACTTTTTGTTGGTCGCACCCGGCGGACAGAGCATGATCATCATGGCCAATGCCGGCGGATCAGCTCCGGGCGGCCCTGTGACGTTGAACTTTACCGATGGTGCGGGAGCAGTCGTACCCGATAATGGCCCACTCTTTACTACGGACTATGAACCTACGTCATACGGAACGGTCGCCAACTTCCCTGCTCCGGCACCTGTAGGCCCATATAATCTTCCCGGATCGGCCATAGGCGGAACCGGCACTCAAACGCTGGGCGGCAACTTTAACAGCACATTTGCCAATGGTATTTGGAGGCTCTATGTGCGTGATGATTTTGCTACTCCAGGTGCGGTCGTTGGCAGTATCGCGGGCGGTTGGGGGCTTGAGTTCCTTCGTGCAACTGCGGCAGGTGCCTCGATCTCGGGACGCGTATCAACAGCGGGCGGCGCCGGAATACGCAACGCCAGAGTGGTTGTCACGGGAAACTCACTGGCTGAGCCGGTTGTTACTACGACAGGATCATTCGGATACTTTTCGTTTGACGGCCTTATGACGGGCGAAACATATGTTGTTACGGTTAATTCACAACGCTACACATTCAGCACGCCAAGCCGCGTGATCAGTCTGGTAGATAATGTGATCGATGCCGACTTCACTGCCGATCCTCAGGAATAAGAGCTTTTTCAATCCGTTATAAAAGCCTGCCCGGACATAGTCGGACAGGCTTTTTTCTGTGTTTCTTTCACCCTCATTTTTTTGAAACAAATGGTATTCGCAGTCGTAATTTAATATCGGAGGCACTTTTAATTCTATGAGAGAACCTTTGTTAGCAGGAATATTGAGTTTACTGATCCCCGGACTCGGCCAGATATATAATGGGAGAATTATCATTGGAATAATTTGGCTTATCCTAACGGGCTTTTCGTGGATCGGGACCGCAGGCCTTTTTGGGTGGGTCATCCATCTGATAGCCGCTTGGTGTGCCTACAGCTTTGCAAGGGACAATCCGATCAGAGCGTAAAAGTTACTCCTTGGATCCTCCTCTTTGCCCGATGTCCTTTTCAGCATCGGGCATTTTTGCGCCGCTTCGATAAAATGGGCAAAATTGTGTAAAATTGTGGTTTGTGTTTATTGTCAAAGAAGGTATTCCGTACATATTGACCCCACTTGCGATCTCAGCTGTTTTTGGTACTTTCCAAATGTGGCCGGTATCGATAATATTTGTGTTGATAGCGGCCTTCATGATCTTTTTCTTTCGTGATCCAAATCGTATTATTCCTGACGGCAACGGCCTGATCGTCGCACCCGCAGACGGACGGGTGACACGAATAGAGGAAAGCGAAAATTCGAAATTGGTCAGTATTTTTCTGTCGCCCCTCGACGTGCATATAAATCGCTCGCCTATCGGCGGCATAATTTCCAGTATTGTTTACACAGCAGGAAAAAAAATGCCTGCGACAAACAATGAAGCCAGCATGGTAAATGAGCGGAATGCGCTGGTTATCGAGAACGGTGACATAAGCGTGACTTGTACACAGATCGCCGGAATCCTTGCTCGTCGTATTGTCTGCTGGCCGAAGGCAGGCGATAATTTAGAACGCGGACAGAAATTCGGCCTTATTAAGTTCAGCTCAAGGACGGATATTCTTATGCCCGGCAATGTTCAGTTGGAAGTAAAGATCGGCGACCGCGTTCGCGGCGGCGAAACGATTATCGGAAAATTGAAAGATCAAAAGTAAGGTCAAAAGCTACTGTTTCTAACCTTATTTACACTCGTATGGAAGACGAAAAAGATAAAAAGCATCCGCACCGCGGACTTAAGAAGGGTCTATATGTGATCCCAACGCTTTTCACGGCGGCAAACGTCGCGATGGGCTATCTTGCAGTCTTGTGGTCGATACGAGGCTTTTCTTCAGCAGCAGCTTCGAACCCGGATCTGGCAGCGTACTACTTCGACAGAGCGGGCCTTGCGATCGGATTAGCGATTTTGTTTGATACCGTTGACGGCCGAGTTGCTAGGGCAACGCGAACGGCCACTGAGATCGGCGTTCAGTTTGATTCGCTCGCCGATGTTCTGACATTCGGCATCGCTCCTACGGCACTTATTTACGCATGGGCGTTCGGGCCAACTTTTACCGAAAATACGTTCGGACACAATCTGGCAGTGTTTATACTTTTCATGTTCCTGATGTGCGGGGCATTCAGGCTGGCACGATTTAACCTACAGGCGACGCGCCCTGTAAAGCTTATCGAGGGTGCCACCAAGGTTGATAAAAAATCATTTGTCGGCCTGCCGATACCGCCCGCCGGTGGCCTCCTCGCAGCTCTCGTCCATTTTGCGCCTGCTCCGCTGACGGCTTACGGAACTGAATCGGCTCATTATTTCTCATACGCCCTCATGGGCTTGGTCGGAGTGCTTTCGATACTGATGGTCTCAACCATTCGATATACAAGCATGAAAACAACCGGGAAAGGGCCTCAAGGCTTCTTTCTTGTGCTGGGAATTGCTGCGGCAGCCATGCTGGTTTGGTTTTATTCACAGTACGCTCTTATTACACTGGCTGCGATCTATGTGGCGCACGGATTGATTTGGTGGGTCGCACGTTTTGTGGGCCGCATAATGAGGCCTTTACCCCAAGAATGATATTTCATAAAGCGTGATCACTTATAGTTCGCGATCCTTCTTCGATCGGAGTAATACTTGCCCGGCGCCGATGCTTTGACCTCGGAGCATCAAACTCATTCGTATCATCATCAAATCTGCGGCCGCTCGCTACAAGCATAGCCATCAAGGTCAAAAACAATATTGAGATCGCAGTGATATGCAGCACAAAATCAAAAAGGCTGTGTATCAAAACCGCAAAACAACCCGCAAAAGCTCCGACTGCGATGCCCCGGCGAAATGTATTTTGGCGGCGCGAATTCCGTATGCCCTCGCGAAAAAACAGGAATAAAAACAAGCCGCCGATCACAAGGCCAATCAATCCGGTGTCGGCTACTATCTGAAGATAATCATTATGCGCCTGTTCGACCATTTCGAGGCCGCTCAGCGTGTCGAACGCGGTATACGCCTGAGCATATGCCCCGAGGCCGGTTCCGAAAGGCATATTCGCTGCGATCACTTTAAGGGTGACGTTCCAAATGTGAATGCGGTTTGATGTAATATCCTGCGAAGTCGCCGTTTCCGCAAAGCGTGTTAGCGATGTGTCGCCGCCAACAAATATCGCCCCGCCAACCGCTGCGACAATCAGCAACAATGACAAGGCAACTTTTAGAACGATCTTCTTTGCTCCTTTAGAATCCGCCGTGAGTATTATCAAGAAGATTATCTCCGCCACCAGCGAAACGAGGCCTCCGCGCGACCGGCTCAGAATAAGTGCAGAACCCATCAGCGTAACAGCGATAATATAAAGCAGCCGCTTGTCGCGTCTCACGGCCCCGACAAACAAGAGGCCGAGCGGAACAGCGACTGCCATTTCGATAAGCGCCGCAAAATCATGCCTATTAACAAACGAACCGAAGGGTATTGCAAATCGCGTGTCGTATATACCGAATATCCGTGTCGGACTTAGGACAGATTGCAAAATCGCATAGAATGCATAAATAAAGCCGAAGATGCTCAGGAACACGGCTATCCTTCGCAGCCTTTTCGCGCTTTCAAGATAAACAAGCGTCAAAGAAAAAAACATGCCAAGCGCGAGCAAATGAAATGCAGTAAGCTGTGTCGCAAACGGCTCGATCGAGATCGTTCGCGGGATGCCGGAAATATTTGCTGCTTCTGCATATGTGCCGAAAGGAATGATCTGGACGAATCCGTAAACAGCAAGGGCAAGTAAAGGTGCTTGAAGAAAATTCCGGCTATAACGTATTTCTCCGCTTAAGAAGGAATCGGCGGCCCAAAGAAGCAGC
>JANMDA010000341.1:0-11004 GCA_031376085.1 Chloracidobacterium sp. | reverse complement strand
CCGTTGGCAATCTGTCGAAATCACGAAAGACAGCTGGAACGTAATCGACAACTCGCCAGTTAAATTTCGGCGAGCGCGCGGAACGATGGCTTTTCCTACGCCAGAACATGGCGGTGACATTGACGATTTAAAAGAATTTGTGAATGTCGCCGACGAGGACAGGTGTTTGTTGTTGGCATGGCTTATCGCGGCATTCCGGCCCGATAAACCGTTTCCCGTGCTGGTACTTCACGGCGAACAGGGCAGCGGCAAAAGCACGACCGCAAGAGTGATCAGGCTTCTAACCGATCCGAATAAGGCATCGCTCCGCAGCACTCCGAAGGATGAGCACAACTTGATGATTGCGGCAAATAATAGTTGGGTTATCTCGCTCGATAATCTTTCTTCCTTGAGGCCTGAAATGTCGGACGCTCTTTGCCGGCTTTCGACAGGCGGCGGTTTTTCGACCCGCGAACTGTACAGCGATGGGGATGAAATCTTAATGAACCTAATGCGACCGATTATTCTTAACGGTATAGATGAAGGCGTTGCTACCAGATCGGACTTGCTCGATAGATCGATACTGCTACATTTACCGAGGCTTTCACGGCGTTTTGATGAAACTACATTTTGGGCCGATTTTGAGGCCGCGAGGCCGCGACTGTTGGGATCATTACTCGATGCTGTGGTTGTCGCGTTGTCGAAGATTGATGAAGTGACGAAAACGGCCCGGGATGAAAAAACCGATCTACCGCGGCTCGCTGATTTCACTCTTTGGACAATGGCCGCGGAAACCGCACTTGGAAAGACGCAGGGGCAGTTTTTGGATCGCTACGGGAAAAACCGCGAGGCGGTACATGATTTAGTTCTCGATTGTGATTCTTTTGCTGAGGCCATTCTAAGGATTATGTCCGGGCGTGACCGAGACCGTTCTGTGAGCATGGAGCGGATGGCGGATCGATCATTGAGAGGGACGGCCGCTGATGTGCTGGCCGATGTTTTGGTGAACACAACAGACGACGTTAAACGAGAAAAAAACTTCCCAAAAACGCCGCAGGCGGTGGGAAAACGGCTTTCGTTATTGGCTCCGAATCTTCGCAAGCATGGCATCGACGCGGTGCCTCCAGATCGATCTAAACGAGAGCGTTCTTGGACTTTGAAGAAACTTATCACGGCAAACGAACCGCAATGATTATTTTTCTTTTTTTTCTTAAAAAGAGGTTTTATATGGCGCACATGGCACCGTCACCACAACTAATTGATTTTAGACATTTTAGGCTGCGCCATGTGTCGGATTCCATATGGCACCACATGGCACCACATGGCGCAATGTTCCATGTTGTGCGCCATGTGAAACGAATTGTCGCGGGCATATGGCGCGGTTTAAGTCGTTTGTTTTCAATCTCGGTGCCATGTGCGCCATGTGCGCCATATGTTTTCCCTATCAATCTGTGTGTGGTACGATATTTCACGCGCAGATCACCCCGGCAACGGCAAATTAAAGGAGTGTAGCGCAATGGTATTTTTAGAAAATGGCACCTGGTACGTCAGGTTTCAGGTTGGTGGCAACCGCGTCCGCAAAGCGATCAAAGAGGCCCGGACGAAAAAACAGGCTGAACGGGCAGAACAAGTCTTAAGGAACGAACTATTCGAAAGACGCTGGGGTGAAACCGGCCAGCGTAATTTTGCCGACTTTGTAGAAAAAATCTACAAACCACACGCAAGACAGCACAAAAAGGGATTCAATGTAGAGCGGTCGGTTTTGAACGCTATACTAGATTCCTTTGGAAAAACACGTCTGGGTGACATCGGCCCGAAAGATGTTCTGCAATTCCAACAATATAGAGCAGCAGAAACAACGACACGCGGACGAACGCGATCACGGGCAACTGTGAATCGAGACGTTGCGGTGCTTTCCTCAATCTTTAAGCTCGCCAGTCGTCTCGGTGAGGTGAAAGGGAACCCTGTTAATAAGATCCAGTATTTCAGCAACCTACCGAAACGCGATCGCGTTCTGTCCGACGATGAGGAGGTGTTACTGTTGTACGGCCTGAAAAGTGACGCGGATATGCTCCGAAAGGTGGAAATATTGCTATACACCGGATTAAGGCGAAACGAACTTTTCCAACTCCAATGGCGTGATGTTGATTTTACAAGTGGCCGAATCTGGCTCCGATCCGAAACGACGAAGGCAAGTAAAAAGCGAAGTGCTCCTTTATTTTCGAATGTTCGCCTCATCTTGCGCGATATATTGGCCGAGGCTGGCAACACGTCACCGGAGTGTTTAATCTTCGCCGGGCCGGACTGCCGGGCCATTAGTTTTTCGTTGAATCTAAAAGATGCATGTGACCGCATAGGACTCGATGGAATCACGGCCCACGTTTTGCGGCATACTTTCAGCACACGAGCCAATCGATTCGGCGTTGATCCGTTTGCACAAAAAGAAGTGCTAGGACATTCCAAACTAAGCCAAACGGCCGATTATACACATCAGTCAAACGAAACATTTTTGCGAAATTTTGATGGATTTGAGAATCACTTACGTCAGCGGAATGACAATAATCCAAACTTACAATAACCCCTACTCACGAAATACCGATGTTTACTAGCTTTTAAAGCATTGTGTTTTTACGGTTTTACAAAAGTCTTACAATTACTGCCGCTTAAACCTGTTAGTGTTAAATACGGACGATCAATGGTCCGACTTAATCACCATCATGGGATTATAAATCAATGGAAAACATAATCGAATTCACACCCTCACGAGCCGAGAAATACAATTGGAACTCAATATTTTTTGTATCGGCATTTCATTTAGCGGCTATTGCGGCATTGTTTACATTTAGCTGGCAAAATTTGCTGGCTACTTTAGTATGCTGGTGGGTCGCTGCGAGTTGGGGCGTCGGCATCGCTTATCACAGGCTTTTGACGCATCGCGGATTTACGACATCGACATGGATGATGCGTTTTCTTGCAACGTGCGGCACCCTCGGATTACAATCCGGCCCGATCACATGGGTTACTACGCATCGTTTGCATCACGCCCATACCGAAACCGAAAAGGATCCGCACAGCCCGCGTAACGGCACATATTGGTCACACATCGGCTGGATCTTTCGCGGAACAGCGCAGAACCAATCGGAGGCGACGAGACAGAGATACTCTCCCGACCTGATGAAGGATCCTTATTTGAGATTTCTTGATAATTATTATTATGTGACGACGCTTGCTCTGGCTGCTGTTTTGTTCGCCGTCGGAGGTTGGACGATGGTCGTGTGGGCCGTAGTTTTCAGAATTGCAGTTAGCTGGCATTTTACCTGGCTCGTAAATTCGGCAACGCACCTTTGGGGAAGCAGGCGTTTTGACACGCGTGACGATTCGCGTAATAACGCTCTGGTAGCCGCCGTCACATTTGGCGAAGGCTGGCACAATAACCACCACGCATTTCCCCGCAGTGCTAAACACGGCTTGACGTGGAAAGAATTCGATATTAACTGGTATCAGTTACAGATCATGGAAAAACTTGGTTTGATCAGCAATGTTTACGCTTACGATCTCGCCACTGAGTCGGAGTCGCCAAAGGAACTTAAGATAGCGGCTTAAGAAAGTAAAAAGGCAAAAGTAAAAAGGCAAAACTAGAACTCGCTTCTACTTTTGCCTTTTTACTTTTGCCTTTTGTCTTTTGGCTATTTACTTTTGACTTAAGCAATGCGTCGCCGTAAAACAGCAGTTTTTTTTCTGATACTCGGAATCAGCCTCTCGGTGTTGGCGGTCGCGCTTAACGTGGGTTGGATCATTCTTAATATTCGCGAAGTCGCGCTTCTCGTTTTCGGCGTCGTCTTTTTTATTTTGATAATCACAGGGCTGATATTAAATACTATCTTCTTAGTCCGAGAGATTCGCCGCAACGAACAGCACGACGCATTTTTAAACGCCGTCACGCACGAACTAAAAACACCCATCGCATCGATCAAGCTGTATCTCGAAACACTTAAAGCTCGCGACCTGGACAAAGAAAAACGTGATGAGTTTTACGACATAATGCTCGTCGACAACCAGCGTTTGCTCACCACTGTCGAGCAGGTCCTGCAAGCGAGCCGGACCCGCGAAAAGCAGCGGTTGATGAATCTTGCTGAGATCGACTTGGGTGAGCTGATCAGCGACACGATCAAAACTGTTCGAGCACAGCAGCATCTCGACGAAACCGCGATCAGATTTTCCGCTCCCGTAGAAGGTATAAAGGCACTCGGCGACCGCGATGAATTACGGACCGTAATAACGAATTTGCTCGATAACGCCATCAAGTATTCCGTCGGCGGCCCGAAGATCTCTGTCCGGTTAAAATCTTCGGGTGCAAAAACTGCCGAAATATATATAAAAGATAACGGCATCGGCATCGCTCGCGCTGATCTAAAGCGCGTTTTCAAACGATTTTACCGTGTACCAAATGCAACCGATACCGCTAAGAAAGGCACAGGTCTCGGCCTCGCGATCGTTCGCTCGATAATCGAAAAACACGGCGGCCGTGTGAAAGCCGAAAGCAAAGGAGAAGCAAAAGGAGCGACGTTCGTTGTCCAATTGCCGCGAGTATGAAAATTCTTATTGTTGAGGATGAACAGCATCTGGCCGACGGCTTGCGATTTAATCTCGAGGCTGAGGGCTATGAAGCCGAGATCGCGGCGGACGGCGACGTCGCGCTTGCGAGACTGAGCGACGTGGCGTTCGATGCCGTCGTACTTGATGTGATGCTGCCGACGGTTGATGGATTTGAAGTGGCAAAACAGATGCGCGAACGCGAGGATTACACGCCGATCCTGATGCTGACGGCTCGCGGGCGTCCTGAAGATGTGCTTTTGGGGTTTGAGGCGGGAACGGACGACTATCTTGCAAAGCCGTTTGATCTCGAAATTTTTCTTGCACGGCTCAACGGCCTTTTGCGGCGGCGGAAGTGGATACGCAGTGAGTCAAAACCAGAAGCTCATGCCGGGATAACGATCAATGGCCGTTACATTGATTTCGAAAATCTTGAACTCAGAAATGGAGAAGAGATAGTCCATCTCACGCTGATGGAAACGAAGCTCCTGCAATACCTGATCGAGAACGAAGGCCGAGCAGTTTCGCGAAAAACCATTCTCGAAAAAGTATGGAATCTGCAGGAAGACACCGACACGCGAGCGATAGATAATTTCATTGTGCGTCTCCGCAAGCACCTTGAGGACGAGCCGAATAATCCAGTTATCCTGCAAACGGTTCGCGGTGTTGGTTATCGCTTTGTCAACACAAAGGGATCAGAATAGTTTTCTCTTGCAAGCACCCTGACCGATTCCCGCCAATTTTCATGAAGCTCGAATCGCCATAGCTCTATCTCGGGCGAAACTGTCCGCGCAAAAAATTCAAAATCGCGATGAAAACTCCAAGCCGGAGCCGCAAGATAAATGAGAGCTGGTTTGTCTAGAATCTCGCGCCCATCAAACAGATCAGCCGTCGCGAGCATGCCGCGACGGCGCTGTAGCTCGATCTTTCGCCAGTAATCGGCAGCCTGAAAGACCATCTCGCGATCAGGTTGCGTCTTTAATTCGATTATCACCAAATGGCCGTCCTTTCTAAGCGCGAGCAGATCGATCTTGTCGTTGGATGAGCGAAACTGGTTGTAGATCGGCGACAGTATCAGATTGGCGTCGAGCAGTTTGATGTTGCGGCGAAATATCGATTCGAGCCACGCTTCGGGAGCGGTGCGGTAATAGTCGTGACGTTTATTCGGAGCCTCATGCGAGCGGGTAATTTCAAGGAGATCGACCAGTTGCGCAAGGTCATTCCAACTTTCATCTGACAAGATGCTTCTTTCTCGGCCAACGCCGAACCAAGCCTTTTCTTTACCCAACATAACTCGCACACGAGCAAACGGCAGCCCCATGAAACGCAAAGTTTCGCCTTGCTTTGAATAGATAATGTCGATGTTGTCTGGAGAAAGTTCAATGATCTTCTGCGATGTCACGCTTGGCTCATGGTTTTCAGGAAGTGTGAGTTTTCTCGCTTTCTCACGCCACAACTCACGGATTTTTCTTTTCGGCAATTGCGTTAGACGCGGAGAATCTGGTTTGCGATCTATTTCGAGAACGGTGATCTTTACTTTCCAACGGTCGGTCAAAAGAGCATGTAGCTTTTGTGCATTTTTTGCCTGCCGCTTTTCGCAAATGATCCATATGTCGAGAACCGGTTTTTTCTTTCGTGCTCCTAACTTTTCGAGCCATAATATAGCCGCAGTGAAAATTGTCTCGACAGTTAACGTCGCTGTCACATCTGATATAGCTGCGAACGGCAGTTTATCCACAGTGTCGAAATTGATCTGCGCGAGCCGCCCGTTTTCTGTATTTAGTGCGACACGTCCGAGTTTTGTTCCGGGATAGTTAGCAGCGATTAGACTCGCGATCTCATTCGCTTTCTCAAGCCGTGCTTGCTCTATTTCGGCAGCAAGCTCCGACGCGGCAACGCGAGGAACGAGCCGCATTACTTCCTGCTTTCTGGCGAACGTTCCTGCAACATCTATAGCGATCTCGCTGCCATCACAGGTAAACCCGTTCAGCCTCCACGAGTGAAAACCTTTGTCGTCAAGAAAGCCAAAATGAGCCTTTTCACCGTTCTCGGTAATTTCGATCTCATGTTTTTCGAGCGGAAATGTCTTGCCCGGATCACGAACCAGCAGCCACTCGTGATGGCCGTCCACGATCTCCCGCAGTTCGTCCGTATTTACCATTTATAGTTTTCAGAAAAGTATTTCATCATCGCTTCGGCCCAATCGGCATAGCCTTGTTCAGAAGGGTGCATGCCGTCGGCGAAAAAGCCTTCAATCCGAAATTGCGCCGGCTGTTGATAATAAAATACACGATCTATACCGCGCGTAAATTCAAGAATGTTCTCGTTGTGCATTTGCGACAATTTCCACAATATCGGTTTTATTGGGAACGGCATTATCGGCGACGCAATGATCATCGGACAGTTTGTAATAAAAATGACAGCGTCTGTGTTCTTCGAACGTAAAATGCCGAGTAACTCAGTCATGTCCCGGCGCCACTTTCGCGGGCTTGAAAGTTTCATCACGTCGTTGCCGCCGATGCCGATGAGTATGTAGTCAAATCGTTCATCAGGCAATTGAGGTATCAGTTCATCGATGGTTCGCCGCGCCGTGACGCCGTTTTTGCCGATCACTTTCCACTCTACTGGACGTCCAATATGCTCACTTAACTGTTTTGCAAATTGTCCGGCAAGGGCAAGTTCGTGTGTCCGTGCGCCGAGGCCGGCAACCGTCGATTCACCGATGACGAATAGCTTTGCCGCTTGGGCTCCAACGCCGTATTTACCAATCCTTTCGCCACTAGCATCGGGCAGAACGCCGACCTTCCAACGAGTGATCTGGCCCTGCAAATACAAAAATGGCGCAAGCGGAGCAATGAGCAATCCGCCGATGATAAACCTTCGCTGCATAGCCCGTAAATTATCCTCGTTATTGTCCATTACTTTCGTTATGTTAGAATTTAAAGACTCCGAAGTTTTTGTCAAACTCGCACCGATTTTTACGTTCATGCCTGCTCAAATAAACGAAATAACACCCGACCAATACGCTTTTGCCGAGAATGCTCTGCACAGCCTGCCGTTCGCACAATTGATCGGGATGAAGCTCGTAAACCTACAGCTCAACGAAGCCGTTATCAGCATTGAAATGCGTGACGACCTTCGCCAGCCGAGCGGCGTTTTGCACGGCGGTGTAACGGCGACTCTTATCGATACGGCGATGGCGTTTGCCGTGCGGACTCGGCTTCCAATCGACGAAGCGACGGCGACGATCGATCTAACGGTTCATTATCTGCGGCCGCATATCACCGGCACATTTATTTGTACTGCAAAGATCGTTCGCGCAGGGAAACGAATTTTTACCGTCTCAGCTGACGTTGTAAATGAAGACGGCAAATTGATCGCGACCGGCTTGTCGACCTATACAAGGGTATAGCCACAAAAGGCACAAAAAACGCATGATAAGAATTTTTTTTGTGACCTTTGTGCTTTTTTGTGGCAATTAATAATGGAACAGCTCCGCAAATTTGCACTTTATTTTAAACCCTACAAGGGCACGATCCTGCTTGGGATCTTGTGCATTCTGGTGTCGATGGCGTTCGGGCTGTTCGTGCCGTATATGGTCGGTAAGGCAATTGACGATCTCGGCAAAGGCATAACACGCGAAAAGGTGATCTACTACCCACTCGTCATTTTGGGTATCAATTTTGCGAGCGGCGTGTTTTTGTTTCTTCAGCGGAGGTTGCTGATAAATACGTCGCGGCATATCGAGTTCGATATGCGGCGTGATTTTTATGCTTCGCTTGTCGATCAGCCGCTCGAGTATTTTCAGAATACGCGCATCGGCGACCTTATGGCCCGCGCGACCAACGACCTTGCCGCGATCCGCCAGATCGTCGGGCCGATGATCCTTTACAGTTTTCAGGCTATATTTGCGTTATGTATTAGCCTGCCCATAATGCTCAACATTTCGGTGAAGCTCACGCTGCTGCTGCTCATCCCGATGCCGCTCGTGACGCTGACCGTCAAGTTTTTGGGTGAACAGATACACCGCCGCTTTGAAAAGATCCAGGGATTTTTCTCCGACATTACCGCTAGAACGCAGGAAAATCTGACCGGCGTCCGCGTCGTTCGCGCCTACGCTCAGGAAGATGCCGAGATCGAACAGTTTCAAGTGCTCAATCGCGAATACGCCGCACAAAATCTGCGTCTCGTAAAGTACGCTGCGGCAATGCGTCCACTTTTGTTTTTCTTCATCGGATTAGGTTTTGTCATCATCGTAGCGGTCGGCGTGCCGATGGCGGTTCGCGGTGAGATAACAGCGGGCGATTTTACGGCGTTCATTCTCTATCTCCAGCGAATGATCTGGTACCTGATCGCCCTCGGATATGTCGTCAATCTTTATCAGCGAGGCACCGCTTCGCTAAAACGCTTCAACGCCATTCTCGAAGCCGAGCCTTCGATCAAAGACGACGACAGCACGCACGAACAGCAACCGATAAAAGGGAAGATCGAGTTTCGCAACCTGAATTTTGCATACAACGACAAACCGGTGTTGCAGGACATTGACCTAGTGATCGAACAAGGCAAAACCGTCGCCCTCGTCGGGAAAACTGGAAGCGGCAAATCTACTCTTGTAAGCCTCATTCCACGCTTGCTTGATGCTCCTGACGGCAATGTTCTCGTTGACGATCTGCCGCTGCGTGAGTATCCGATCGCCCAATTAAGAAAAGCGATCGGCTTCGTCCCGCAGGAAACTTTTCTCTTCAGCGACACTCTCGCGAATAACATATCTTTCGGTGTGTCAGAACCACCTGCGGTAGCGGGTGGTTTAACGCAACATGGGGGGGCTTTCTACCATAACAGGGCCGAACTTCAACCGCTCGCTACCGCAGGCGGTTCTGACAAGATGACCGTCGAAAAAGCAGCCGAGATCGCGGGCCTCGCGAATGACGTCAAGCAGTTCCCCGGCAAGTACGAACAACTCGTCGGCGAACGCGGCATAACTCTTTCAGGCGGCCAAAAGCAGCGAACGGCAATTGCCCGCGCGGTAATGCGTGACCCGCGCATTCTTATTCTTGATGATTCACTAAGCGCGGTCGATACATATACAGAAGAAACGATCCTCCACAACCTCCGCGACGTGCGTGAAAACCGCACAACGCTCATCGTCTCGCATCGCGTCTCAACGATCCGCGACGCCGACCTGATCTGCGTGTTATCAGAAGGCCGCATCATCGAACGCGGCACCCACGATGAACTCCTCGTCCTCGACGGCGAATACGCCGACCTCTACGAACGCCAACTCCTCGAAGAAGAACTCGACGCGACAGCTTGATGCCGTTGCCAATTAGATAAAACTAAGATATAAGATAGGCATATCAGGATTAATTAGTCGGTTTGGTCAAGAACCGATAGAACTGCAGTAGGAGAATCGAAGATGAAATCGAAAGGTGTGTTCTGCAATATCTTTTTGACACTAATATTTATTTTGTTCGGGGTTACGGGAATGATGGCGCAGGCTGCGACGTTTAAATACAACATTGAATATGTGTGCAATAGAGATCGAGCGACGGAGCGTGTCGTAGTGAGATACTGCCGCCGTGACAGCGATCGTCGGGGTGAGCCCACAACGCCGGATGACGCAAATTTTTGCCAGGTCGAATATCTCGATCGTCCGACAAATATTCCAAGCATTCCCTTTTTCGCGGCTGAACTTCAACGGGACATTGGTGCAAAATTAAGTTCGTGCAAAGATCCGGCGACGGGGAAGCCCCCGGCCGCCGCTGCCACAACCTCAGCGAACTCGGTATCAGCCGATACATCTATCGCAAAGGCCCTTGCGGCGAAAGTTGATCTAAACATTCTCGGCATGAGATTTGGCGAGCCGCTGGGGTTGGGGGACTGCCCGTTCTTGCTGCCTGGTCCGATGAAACAAAATTGCTTTCCGGCGTTCAGTGATCTGGTGAGCGCTCTCGCAAAAGAGCTTGAAACCGGAGACGTAGCCGTTGGCGATGTAAAGAACGTGACACTGATACCAAGCAATTGCCCGTCGTGGGTTAAAGGCTGTACCGCATACGTTACGGTTCATAACGGAATGCTGGATGGCGTATTGCTGCTTACCAACGGTCGCAATGCTTTGAACGCCGTTACGAAGGATCTCACGGCTAAATATGGAAAACCAACCAGCATCTCGCCGAAGACTTTCAAGCCTGATGTCGGAAACCCGTTTAGCTATAATCAGCCCTCGTGGACGCTGCCCGGCCTTCGCGTAACGTATGACGTGGTTTTTAATTTGGAAGACGACACCGATACCGAACGCGCAAGTAGTAAAGCAGGTATGGTGCGGATCATGACCGAAGCAGAATATCTTCGCCGTAAAGCAAAAGAAAAAGAACCGGTAAAGTCAAAACTCTAGCGATCTTGCCAATATGGGATTCATGAATTTCGCCCCAA
>JANMDA010000338.1:0-1661 GCA_031376085.1 Chloracidobacterium sp. | reverse complement strand
CAAAAGAGATGACTTCTCTTTGCGCTTTTTGTGCCTTTTGTGGCTATTTTTTCATTAGCTCAATAAACCGCTCAAACAAATACTCGGAATCATGCGGTCCAGGAGCCGATTCGGGATGGTATTGAACTGAAAAAATAGGCAGCGCTTTGTGACGCAACCCTGCGACAGTGTTGTCGTTGAGATTTATGTGCGTTACTTCGACCTCAGTAGGCAGGCTGTCAGCATCGACTGCAAAGCCGTGGTTGTGCGCGGTGATCTCGATCTTGCCCGTCGTCAGATCTTTGATCGGCTGGTTGCCGCCGCGGTGGCCGAATTTGAGTTTATAGGTTTTGGCGCCGAAGGCCTCGCCGAGCAATTGATGCCCGAGACAAATGCCGAAAATCGGCGTTTTGCTTGCGGCTAGTTTCTTTATCTCTTCGACGACAGAGGCCATTGACGATGGATCGCCGGGGCCGTTTGATAAGAAAATGCCGTCCGGTTTTAACGCCATTGCGTCATCAGCCGACGTATTGGCAGGAACAATCGTCACGCGGCAGCCGAATTTAGCAAATTCACGAAGGCTGTTAGTCTTGACACCAAAATCATAAGCGACAATGTGATAATTCTCTTCAGACACGGCCGGATAATCATAATTATCATCGACTGTCACGGTGCTTGCGAGTTCGCGGTTGGTCATCTCAGGCGAAGCCAGCACTTTTGCGAGCAGGTTTTTCTTATCAAGATCAACAGTCGAAATTCCGGCCCGCATCGCGCCTTTATCTCGGATGTGGCGAACCAAGGCCCGCGTATCGATTTGTTCGAGGCCGATGATATTGTTGTCTTTTAGATAATCCTGCAAGCTTGCAGTCGAACGAAAATTAGAAGCGACGCGGCTGGCTTCGCGAACGATAAAGCCCTCGACCCACAGTCGACGTGATTCAACATCTTCGGCGTTGGTGCCGTAATTGCCGATCAGCGGATAGGTCATGCAGACGATCTGGCAAGCATAACTCGGATCGGTCAATATTTCCTGATAGCCGGACATAGACGTATTGAAAACCATCTCGCCGAAAGTCTCACCTTCGGCGCCAAAAGACGCACCCGTAAAGGTGCGTCCGTCTTCGAGAACAAGAATTGCTTGCGTCATTAGTAAGAGATTTTAACGCAAAGACGGTAAGGTGCAAAGACGCAAAGATAAAGCATCGAAACGATAGCTAAATTGTGTTTAATATTCTTTGCGTCTTGGCGACTTTGCGTTAAAAATCTTATCTGTCGTCGTTGGCACGAAGATCGTTTTTTTCTGCGGGTTTTACGGGAACATTTTTATCGTATTCGCCGTGTTCGAGAAAGCCGACGTTCGAGGGTTTCCAGTAGCGAAAGAACGCCTTTCCGTAAATATATTTTTCCGGCACGAGTCCCCAATATCGCGAATCCGATGAATTATCACGGTTGTCGCCCATTACAAAATAATGATGGTCCTCGACCCTTTTCGCCGGCCAGCTCGGCAGCGCCTGATTGTGCTCGGTATCAAGGTAATCCTCTTCCAGTTGCCGGCCGTCAACAAAAACTTTGCCGCTCCGCACTTCGACGAGTTCGCCAGGCAGCCCTATGACGCGTTTTACATAACTTTTATCAGGGTCATTCGGGTACCAAAATACAACGATGTCGCCGCGTTCGATATG
>JANMDA010000337.1:0-2936 GCA_031376085.1 Chloracidobacterium sp. | reverse complement strand
CAAAAAAAACGGTGGGACAGTGGGACACTAACAGTGAAACCCAATAAAATCAATAGTTTAGCCTGTCCCACGCCGTTTGGACAGTTGGGACACTTGGAACAAGGTTTAGCCCCAGAGAGCACAGAAATCACAGAGAAGATCTTATTTTCTTATTCATCTCTGTATCCTCTGTGGCAAATAGGCGAAATTATTTGGAAATATGAGCGGTTTCGATGTATAACTTAGTCAAACAAAACTGTGATCGGCGGCGATTTTGGGTGCCGCCAAACCGCCGATCTTTTTCTTTCTTTGGGTGCTGATCCAGCGATCTTCATCTCAGGTCATTTGGTTTCCGAAAGTACGATATGAACCGCCTTCGCAGCATCGCTTACGTTTTATTCTTACTTTCCATTGCGGCCAGCCAATTGACCGCTCAAATGAAAGCCCCGTTAAATCCTCCTGTCGACCCTTTCAGCATCAAGCAAGGAAGTACATTTTCAGCATCCGGCGGTTCGATCAAAACAACCTCCGAATCTAATTACTCCGCGTCGAGGCCTTCACGGATTGCTTCGGACATTCGCGAGGCAAATGAAATAATCAGCCGCAATTATGCCGGCCGTGCGGCAGGCAATTCCGAGCTAACGAAAATGGCCCTCGGCGGAATGCTTCGCTCGCTCGACCCTCATTCAAATTTTTACGACACCGCCGAATGGAAGGACCTGCTTGACGAACAACGAAGCGGCTACACAGGCATCGGAGCATCGATCTCCAATTTTGATCGCCGCGGCATAACCGACACATACATTTTGTCGACATTTCCCGATTCGCCGGCGGCAAAGTCGCAGCTTCGTTTCGGAGACAGGATCGTCGCGATAAACAGCGAGAAAATGACCGGAAAGATCTCCGACGTTGTCCGCGACAAGATACGCGGCGAGACTGGAACCGTTTTGCGTCTTACTGTGGAACGAGCTGCAACAAATCGTGTTGAAACCCTCGAGATCCGCCGAGGCCGCGTGGCACAGCCATCGATACCTGATGCCTATATACTGCGGCCGGGCATTGGCTACATCGACCTCTCCGAAGGCTTTAACTACACGACATCGGATGAATTCGATGCTGCCATGCAGGAACTCAAAAGCCTTGGGATGAGATCGTTGGTTCTCGACCTGCGGGGAAACGGCGGCGGCATCGTCGATCAAGCCGTAAAGGTCGCGGAGAAATTTTTGCCCGCCGGTACTTTAGTTTTGACGCAGCGCGGACGCACACGGATCGACAACCGCGTATGGAGATCCAACAACACGGCTCCTGATACATTGCCGCTTGTCGTTCTGGTAAACGAAGACACGGCATCGGCTTCGGAGATCGTCGCAGGAGCGTTTCAGGACGACGACCGTGCAATGATCGTCGGCGAAAAAACATTTGGCAAAGGCCTCGTTCAAAGCGTGATCGACCTGCCTGGCCGCACCGGATTGACATTAACGACTGCCCGCTACCTGACGCCGTCAGGGCGTTCTATCCAACGCGACTATTCAAAACTTGATATCTATGACTACTTTAATCATAAAAGCCCGGCCGCAAGCATCGACAAACCTTATTTCGAAGCACGCACCGTCACAGATCGAAAAGTTGTCGGCGGCGACGGAATTCAGCCCGACGATATCGTCAGAGCCGAAACTCTCAACCGAACCCAGGCGGCGCTGCTCGATCCGCTATTCTTTTTCGCACGCGAAGCTGTGAATGGAAGAATTCTTGGGTTGGAAAGTTTTCATGCGGTTAGTTTTCCCTTCGGCAAACGCGTTGAAGCCGCCGACTTCCCGGTAACTGAAACTCTGATCGCTCAATTCAATGATTTTGTAAGAAAAAATACTTCCGGCAAGATCTCGTCTGAAGCGTTAAAAAAAGAAGCGGCGTTTATCAAGCTGAGGCTTCGATACAACATTGCAATGGCTTCATACGGCTCGGTCTCGGCAAATCAGATACTTATCGTAGACGATCCGCAAGTCGCCAAGGCCGTGGAAACCTTGCCGCGTGCCGCACAGCTTACCCAATCGGCGGCAGTTGCACGTCAAAAGTTGAATCGCTAGAAGGTTATTTCTTGTACCGAAGTATCACACCATTCGCACCGACTGCCCAGCCGAATTTCTTGTCCATAAACAACCCGTAAAGATGGTCGCGAAGGTTGCTTTCCTGGCGGATCCACGTTTTGCCTTTATCGTTTGAACGCAGAATGTCGCCCTTATACCCAACGATCCAACCGTTTTTATCGTCAGCAAAATCGACTCGCATAAATGTCTCGTTAAAATTTGTGCTGACCTTTTCCCAAGTCGTGCCGCCGTTCGATGTGCGAAGGATCGTTCCAGATTTGCCGACAACATAACCGTCGTTATCATCGCGAAAATCAATGTTATAGAGCGGCAATGAGGTTCCCGACGTTTGTTTTGTCCATGTAGTTCCGCTGTCAGTCGTTGCAAGGATAACTCCGCCATCGCCGACGATCCAGCCGTGAGAATTTCCGCTGAAATCGAGATGGAAAAGCTCCGTTTTGGTCGGAACCGTTATCCGCTGCCATGTGTCACCGCCGTCTTCGGTTCGCATCAGCAGCGAATCGACAACAATGTCATCTGCGCCTTTGCGACGCAAAATTGAACCGATAGCGTAACCGCGCTTTTTGTCCGAAAAACGAATGCTCAAAAATTCCGGCGTTCCTGAACCAAATTCACCGCTGCGGTAAATACGCGTCTCCTGCCAAGACTTACCCGCATCGCGAGTGATAAACATCTTGCGTCCCGCGACCAGATAGCCATTGTCGTCATTTCTGAAATATATTTCGTTGATGTCTTCGGTGGTGTTCAGCGGATATTTCGTCCATGTCTGACCGCCGTCCGTCGTCGAAGCAAGATATCCGTTGTCGCCTGCGATCCAGCCTTTGTCGGAAGAAGTAAAAAATACAGCAACCA
>JANMDA010000307.1:0-8706 GCA_031376085.1 Chloracidobacterium sp. | reverse complement strand
CACAAATTCAACCGCATAACGACCCGGCTCATCGATCATCAAATGAGTATCGATTGTCATGTCCGTCGCTTTTCTGATCGACTTGACGACCGGCAGCCCGATGGTGATGTTAGGGACAAAATGCCCGTCCATCACATCGACATGCAGTATCTTTGCGCCGCCGGATTTGACGGAGGCAATTGCTTCTCCAAGCTTTGTAAAATCTGCCGAAAGTATCGACGGAGCTATTTCAAACATTCGTCTCTTATCTACTATATTTGTTGCGATAAATGCTGTTACGGTTGCACAGATCTCGGTCTTGTCAAAGGTTTTGGACGAACATCACCGGTTGGCTTGCCACCCGAATTGGGCAGGCCTTTCTTGTCCTTTGGCTGCGGATCTTTGTTAGATTTCTCGCTGGAATTATTATTCGATCCTGTTTCTTTTTTATTAGAATTTGAAGACTGCGAATTTGAATTGGAATTAGATTCGGTATCGGAATTATTCGCAGTTACGTCGCGCGTCGTATCTGCTTTTTTCCTTGTCGTATTTGAATTCGATTTTGACTTTTTCGGCTTGTCGTCGATCATCTCTTCGATCTTTTCCGAATCGTCTTCTTCGCTAAGTTTCTTACGCGTGGCGGATTTGTCCCCGTTTTCGCCCTCTCCTTTGCTCGTAACAACAAGTATCAACAGCCCGGTTTTAACCGTATCGCCGGCCTTTGGCAGTTGTTCAATTACGGTGTTGACCGGTTCAGCACTATTCCGGTCGGCGCGTTTTTTTATCATTAGCCCCAGCGAGGCGAGTTCTTTTTCACTTTCGGAAAAACTCTTTCCCGTAATATCCGGCATCTGGATCTCTGTCCCCTGAAGCGACATGTAGATTACTGCTGCTAAACCAAATAAGAAAGCAAAAGCCAACATTCCTATCGTCGCCAAACGGCCTACCGCTGAAAATCCGGATTTGATTATGCTCACTGTCTCTTTCTCCGAAAATTAAAACGAAAGTTTATCATTTTTGCAATAAACAAGGAACTTTGAATAGATTTAAGTTTTGTTGCGATAGTAGTACATCGGGCTATCAGCTGAAAGTTAGCAGCAGTTTAGTATTTTGGCGAACTTTTCCGTCTTTGCGGACAACCGTTCTTCAGTCTTTACGAAACTCCGCAATAAAAAAACCATCCATTCCATCCCGGTGTGGAAATGTGCGTGCAAATCCTTCGTTCGTAATAAACCTATCCGGCACATCCGGCTTCACTTGTTGAAAATCGCTGTTTTGGCTCAGAAATCTCTCGCAAACTATCTCATTTTCTTCTTTTTCAAGTGAGCAAGTCGAATAAACCAAAGAGCCTCCGCGAACTGCCAGTTTTGATGCGTTGTTCAATATTCTGAGTTGTTTATCAGATAGTTCAAAAATGTCTTCGGGGCTTATGTAGTATCGTAATTCAGGATTATGACGGATCGTACCAGTTCCCAAACAAGGAGCGTCAACTAACACCACGTCAAACCTGCTATCGGCAAAAGGCAATGTTTTTTCAGCATCATATTGAATCACATGAATGTTCTCGAAGCCCTGCCCGCGACAATTATCACGCAAATTAGCTGCACGCTGCCAATGTAGGTCGCCAGCCGCAGCGATATTAATGTTCAAAGCATTTCGCCCTACGATCAATCCGGTCTTGCCGCCTGGAGCCGCACAGATGTCAAGAAAATTACCGCCGTCCGGAATTTCGATCGAGCAAGCGATCATCTGCGAACCTTCATCCTGAAAATAAATTTCTTGTTTTTCCGCCGCCGCTATTAGACTGCTGTCGATCTTGTCCGTCAGAAAGCATCCGTCGACAAATTCAGAGTTTCGAGCATTAATAATGTCCTTTGTTGTGTTACCAAGTAATCTAAAAGCATGTCCACCCGCTACATTGTTTGCCAACGCAATCTTCTCGGTTTCTTCAAATCCAAATCCATCGATCCATTTTTCGATAAGCCACTTTGGATGTGATGTTTCGATGCTCAAACGTTCGATCTCGTCTTGAAAAACTAATTCCAGTTTTTCTTTTGATACCCGCCGCAGTATCGCATTTACAAAACCTTTCGCCGATGTTTTCTTTGCGATTTGGACGAGGTTAACGCTCTCGTCAACTGCGGAATAGTCTGGGATCTTGTCGAGAAATAGCAACTGGTAAGACCCAAGTCGAAGTGCTACCCGAACGGCATCATCCAGTTTTTTCCCTTTTGTATATTGGTCGATCACGCGGTCGAGATACATCTGTCGCCGCAACGTGCCGAGCGTCAATTCATGACACAATGCCCGATCGGGAGCGGAAAGCTCCGCTTCATAAACGGGCAGCAGAACGGACGAAAATGACCTTTCGGTTTCTATTCGCAGCAGGACATTAAATGCGGCAAAGCGTGCCGGTGAGACCTTCATTCTTTTACTTTGTAGGGTGGTTTTTTGGCGTTGGCGTGCCGCTGTGAATAATCGGGTGCAGTTCCTTTTTGCAAATGCTTGTCAACGGTCCTGCGTTCGTCAAAAACAAAACACTCGCCATCCCACAGCATTTCCTCGACAGGGGTTTCTTCGAGATATTTCAAAATACCGCCTTCGAGTTGAAAGACTTCCTTAAAACCGATCTGTTTGAGATATGGAGCAAATTTTTCACATCTGATGCCGCCGGTGCAAAACATCGCGACGCGGTGATGTTTCTCAGGATCAAAATTCTCTGCCACAAAGCCCGGCAGGTCGCTGAATTTACTCGTCTGCGGATTGATTGCCCGGCGAAATGTGCCGGTTTTAAATTCGTAATCATTTCGAGCGTCAAGAACCACAGTATTTGGATCGGAAATGAGTTGATTCCATTCCTCAGCTTTTACATGCGTGCCTTTTCCCATCGAAATATCAACCGGACGTTTCAAGGTAACGATTTCAGGCTTGATCTTGACGTCGATCTTCCGAAACGGCGCTTTGCCGTAAAACGATGATTTGATGACAAGTTTTGTTTTCAAAGTCTCTTCGGTACTATTAATAAATTCCGCGATACGTTCCGGTTCGCCGCAAACCATTCCGTTAAAACCTTCGTTCGCGATAATTATCGTCCCGCGAACATCCAAATCGCGCATAGCGGCCTTCAATTCCTCTTTCAGTTCGTTGAGAACTACAGCCTCACCCAAAACCTTGAATTCATAGAATGAAATTATTTGAACTTGATCTTCGCTTTCCATATGAGACTTACCTGCCGAATTTTTCACCAACAAACAATTTTACACCATTGAGAAAATCGCGCGCTTGCAGCCGCCGTTTACCTTCGAGCTGCAATTCCTCGATCGACAATATTGAACCGTCACCGCAACCCACGAGGATTTGGCCGTCACTCGCTTCAAGAACCTGAGCAGAATCAAATTTACCGTCATGCCCGACCGTTAGCGGGAGTGCCCGCCAAATCGTCAGGCGCATTTCTTTGTGATGCGTGAAGGCCGTCGGAAAAGGCTGAAATCCTCTCACACGATTTGCGATCTCGACTGCACCAACGCCCCAATCGACTAAGCCGTCCTCCCTTTTCATGATCGGAGCATAGGTCGCAAGGTCATTTTCCTGATGCTTCGGTTCAATGTGTTCAAGATTTGTTAGCGTTTCAGAGAGCAATTCTGCACCTAACAACGAAAGCCTTTCCATTAACTCTATCGCGGTTTCTTCAATTTCAATCGTCGTTGCTTTTTGTAGCAAAATTGCTCCGGTGTCGAGCCCCGCATCCATACGCATTGTCGTCACGCCCGTTTTAGTTTCGCCATTCACGATCGCCCAATTTACAGGCGCGGCTCCACGATATTTTGGCAGAAGCGAAAAATGCACATTGATCGCACCCATCGGAAAAGCGTCTAAATACTCATCAGGCAATATCCGCCCGTAAGCAACAACAATTGCTACATCCGCTTTATGCGATCTAAATGTTTCGATGGATTCCTGCGTTCGAATTTTTAAAGTTTGGAGAATATTTAAGCTCTTTTCGAGCGCGAACTCCTTTACAGGAGAAAACGCGATCTTATTTCCGCGTCCGGACGGACGATCAGGCTGAGTGTAAACAGCTATGACCTCATGTCCATCAAGCATGATTTTTTCCAGCGTCGGCACAGCCGCTCGCGGCGTTCCCATAAAGACAATTCTCATAACGAAAAGGTGCTAAATTCAATTATGAACCTAACACCTGATTTTTGAAAAACGAAGTTCAAACGTGCTGGAAATTAGTAACCGCATCGATAATCATAAGTGTGGAAGACTTTTTTCCATTTGCCGCCTACGCGCTTATATACATTATAATTATTCCCTTCGAACGCTTTTATGATAGTAAAGATCTCGCTCACACCGTCATTGTCATAATCAAGAACGTCAAGAAGCAATTCGCCGCCCATCTCGTCAATATCTTTCACATCCCCGCTCATCAGATCATCCGGTTTAACTGGGGAATATTCGCTATGCGTAAGCGAATATTTACCTGATTTTTCGATTTCAGCGACAAAAAATAATAGATCGCGTTCATCCGCTTTTGGAGCGACCCAATATGACCCGATGAACTCCGCTTTTCCATCATTATCAATATCAACTGCAGTCAAATTGTAATAATGGAGATTCTTTAGTGTCGCAGATGGAACTTTATAATTAGTATACTTCGCATGTACCAAATCTTCGATCATAGAGCGCTCGGCGGGCGTCGGTTTTCGGCAGTAAGTAGTTGCTGATTTTGGTTTAAGGTTTGTAGCTAATGTCATCACGAAACCTTCAAGTTTCGCCTTCGTCGACGCAACTGCGACATCGGCCGAGACACCGCCGCAATCACCTTTTCCAACATTGGTACTTTTTATCGTTACCGTGCCGTTTGTTGAGCCGCCGAAAATAAGATTGTATTTTGAATATGGTTTGTAATACATATCTGAAAACGGTTTGTCATCAAAAGAACCCTCCTCTCTGAAGGTTGCCAACTTACCATTTTCGACAACCGCAATTGGCTCTACTACGGAACCGTCGTATATTACGGCTAATATTATCTGCTTTGGTTTTGCAATCGGCTTTGGATGGCGTTTTTGCGCAGCCACCGAAATAGAACACACAATAAGTGTTCCGATCAAAATAAATATCTTGTTTTTCATTTAATTAAAAAGCCCGCGTCGAAACACGGGCTTTACGTTCATATCTTCTGTGCAATAGATTTCCCTTGCATAAACTGCAACAGATATTCCCTGCCGCCGGCCTTGGAATCAGTTCCACTCATATTGAACCCGCCAAAAGGATGAACTCCGACCAACGCTCCGGTGCATTTGCGGTTCAGATAAAGGTTGCCGACGTGAAACTCACGGCTGGCGCGATCCAGCCTTTCCTGCGAAGCTGAATACAATGCACCGGTCAAGCCAAATTCAGTGTCATTTGCGATCTCAAGCGCGTGATCGAAATCACGAGCTTTGATAACAGCCAGCACCGGTGCGAATATTTCTTCCTGTTCGATAGTCGCACCGGGAGCGACGTTGTCGATAATAGTTGGCTCGATATAAAAGCCATTAGCGTCGTCGCCTTTGCCGCCGGTTAAAAGCTGTCCGCCCTCGTCAACTCCTTTTTTGATATAGCCAAGAGTTGTATCAAACGAACGCTTATTGATAACGGCAGCAACATTAGTGTCACCTTCTGTAGGCAAACCGATCTTGAGTTTTTGCGTCAAAGCAACGACCTTTTCCATCAACTCGTCATGAACCTTTTCATCAACGATCAGACGCGAGCAAGCCGAGCATTTCTGCCCTTGAAAGCCAAAAGCAGCCGCAACAATCCCGCTTGCCACAGTGTCAAGATCAGCGGCATCATCAGCGACGACAATCGCGTCTTTGCCGCCCATCTCGGCGACAACACGCTTGATCCATATCTGTCCAGGACGTGTTTTCGCAGCCTCTTCATTGATATGGAGGCCGACTCCTTTTGAGCCGGTAAACGCAATGAAACGAGTTTTTGGATGCGTGACCATTGCTTCGCCAGTCGCGGCAGAGCCGCTAATGAAATTTGCGACGCCCGCTGGTAGCCCTGCTTCCTCGACGATCTCCATAAATTTCGCAGCAATTGTCGGTGAATCGGACGAAGGTTTCAGAACCACAGTATTTCCGGCAACGACCGCAGCCATCGTCATTCCAGCCATGATCGCAAGCGGAAAATTCCAAGGCGGAATAACCGCACCAACGCCAAGCGGAATGTACTCGAATCTGTTCTTCTCGCCCGGATACGGCGTGACTGGCTGCTCATCAGCCCATCGAAGCATCTCGCGACCGTAAAACTCGCAAAAGTCTATTGCTTCGGCCGTATCGCCGTCGGCCTCAGCCCACGTTTTTGACACCTCAAAGACCATCCAAGCCGAAAGCTCGTGTTTCCGCTCACGCATGATGTCGGCAATCTTAAAAAGATAATCGGCGCGCGTCGCCGCAGGCACATTCCGCCACGAACTAAATGCTTTCGTCGCAGCAGTGATCGCTTGCTCGACGAGATCGGTATTCGTGTCGCCTTCAGAAAAAACTCCGACTACCTCGGATATCTTTGACGGGTTTATGCTCTGAAATTTTGATTCAAGGTTGATCTTTTTGCCATCGATGGTGATCGGATATTCACGCCCAAGTTCGCTGCGCACTTTTTCAATAGCCGCACGCATCGAATCGGCGTTTTCCGGCTTTGAGAAATCTGTAAATGGTTCGTTTCTAAATTCGTCCAATGTTCGTTGTGTTTGCATAAATTTATTAAAATGTCAGTCCATAATAAGCCGCCAGCGCGTTATTACCGCGGCCGGAATTCCCAAAACTGTAACCTGCAAGCAGGTATTGCCGCTTGGTGATGTTAAAATTCAATCCTGCGGAAGCATAACCAAGACGATTATTGCCTGAAAACCAATCGGCGACAAAGCTCACCTGCTTGTTTATAGGCTGCACCACGCCGAGCATTGCTCCGGTTCGAGTGCCAAACTGTTTGCTTCCTCTAAATACCGAATAAACACCGCCTGTAGCTATCATACCGTTCAGTGCATTGACTGTCTTTCGTGCATTTCCGTATATCATTACAGAAGTCCTGTCACCGGTAATATTTTTCAGAGGAACGAACAAAACGGTTCCTGCTGACAAGCTTAGACCATGTTTTTCATTGAAGTAAATATTACGCTTGGCGCTGAATTCTGCCTGACCGGTCGAAGCCTGCCCATTCCAGGTGTAATAGAAATTCGACCCGATCTCGGTTTTTCGATTTAGCCCGTAAGCAACGCGATAGCCGTAAGTTTGATAACCGTCTTCGCGATAGCGAGTCGGCTTTGCGACTAAGTCAGCCTCGATATTCCATGAACCCCGCGGCAATGTGTCCGCAGTAGGAATATTGAAGATCGTTGTTTGAGAAAAGACTGCGACCGACGTCGCAGCGAGAATTATTGAGGCAAAAGCTGCCCTCATAAGGATATTGGCTATTTTCGACATAGTAATTAACTCCTTTTGGGCACTCGTTTTTTTATTTTTTTGATCGTAGATTGGCAAAAATCGTCAATCAAAATCCTTGGGCTATCGATTTTTTTGTCGCCTCATCTCGCGCTGTTCCCATTCGTCGAGCAGTTCTGGAAAGACCGGCGGGCCGTCATTCTGCCATCCAACAACAAACCTCGGCTGTTGTGAATCGCTGGCACGTTTGACATAACTAAGTAGTAAAACCCAGCCTTCGCCGAGATACTTGTTAAGTTCACCGCTTGAGCCGAGTTCCGCCGTTAATTTTGTTTCCTGAATTTCCAAGTCTAATTCCATTTTCCTGTTTTTGTTAGTGTTTTGATCTTTCGCTTTGCCAGTTCACGTTTTAGGGGCGTCATTCGATCCAAAAAAACGATGCCGTCGCAATGATCGGTTTCGTGGAGGATGCAGCGGGCCGCGAGGTTTGCAACGTCCAGTTCAAATTCCTCACCTTTAATATTTTTCGCACGGGCAATTACGCGCATTTCCCTTTTTACTGTTTGAAACAGTCCCGGAAAAGAGAGACAGCCTTCATCGCCGACCTGCTCGCCTTCAATGTGAACTATTTCGGGATTCACCAGCACATGACGCTCGTTTTCACCGTCTTCCCGCGTTGTATCCATCACAAAGAGCCGCTTGGAGACGCCGACCTGCGGAGCCGCAAGCCCGACGCCGCCGGCCTTTTCCATAGTCTCGAACATATTTGCCACGAGATCGGACAATTCGCCGTCGAACTCATCGTCCGCGACCGGCTTCCCGACCGCAAGCAATACGGGATCGGGATAGTTGACTATCCGAAGCAAAGGCATCTTATTATTTTACAATAATCGGGCGGATTTCGATATGAAAATATGCAAAATCAGGCGGAATCGTTAAGAAGTCGGTTGATCGACAGGTATTTTCCCCTTTTCCTGACTCGCCCAGTCGCAGAGAGCATTAGCCTCAGTTTCTTTCAAAGACGCATCGCCATGGATCCACAAATATGACGGCAAAGGCATTAACCTCGATTCAACCTGTTCGCAAATCTCCTCGAGTTTATGGGCCTTCTTCTTCGCCGTGTAAGTGTTGAAAACACTAAAATTAAGGTGCCTACGGCCATCGTCGATATGACTCTTTAGAAACCATGCAGTGGGCTGAATATTGGAATACCAAGGATAGATCGTCGTATTTGAGTGACAGTCATTACACGAACGGCCAAGTATCAAAGCCACATCAGGCGGCACGATGACAG
>JANMDA010000281.1:0-1696 GCA_031376085.1 Chloracidobacterium sp. | reverse complement strand
TCGGCATCGGCGGTATCGGCATGAGCGGCATCGCGGAAGTGCTGTGCAATCTCGGCTTTGTCGTGTCGGGTTCGGACGCAAAGAAGTCGAAGAATACCGACCGGCTCGAAACCCTTTTCAATATTCGTATCGACGAAGGCCATTCGGCTGACAATGTCCGTGATGCGCAAGTCGTTGTGTATTCGTCGGCGGTCAAAGATGACAATCCTGAAGTTGTAGCTGCTAAGGAAAAAAGCATTCCTGTAATTCCACGGGCCGAGATGCTTGCCGAACTGATGGTTTTAAAACCTTACGCGGTTGCAGTCTCTGGGACGCATGGAAAAACATCGACGACTTCAATGGTGGCGACGATCCTTGGGCACGCAGGCGTCGATCCTACGACAGTTGTTGGCGGAGTTGTCGAGACGCTGGGTTCTAACGCACGCTTGGGCGGTTCGGATTGGTTCGTTACCGAGGCTGATGAAAGCGACCGTTCGTTTTTGATGTTATATCCGACGATAGCTGTCGTCACTAACATCGACAAGGAGCACATGGAATCCTACAAAGGCATGGAGGATGTTGTTCAGTGCTTTACGGATTTTGTCAACAAGGTGCCGTTTTTTGGAGCGGCGATCATATGTCTCGATGATCCGAATGTCCAGCTTTTGATACCAAATATAAAACGCCGCCGCGTGACTTATGGTATGACGGCACAGGCCGATGTTTCGGCGCATGATATTCGTTACGACGACGGATTTGGCTCGACCTTTGTTGTTTGGAAAGGCGACACGGTGCTTGGCGAAATTCATTTGCCTGTGCCGGGCAAACATAATGTCTACAACGCTCTGGCCGCAACCGCAGTCGCGCTTGAAATGGAAGTGCCGTTCGAAAAGATCGTCGAGGCTTTCGCGATATTTAAGAACGCTAACCGGCGTTTTCAGTTCAAGGGCGAGGCAAATGGGATTACGGTTGTCGACGATTACGGCCATCATCCGACAGAGATCGTGGCGACGCTTTCAGCGGCGAAAAACGGTTCCGGCGGCAAGCGAACGGTTGTCGTCTTTCAACCTCATCGATATTCGCGCACCAAAGAGTTGATGGATGATTTCGTAGTTGCTTTTAATAACGCCGACGTTCTATTTGTTCTTGATATTTATGCGGCCAGTGAACAGCCGATCGAAGGCATTACTGCTGAAGTGTTGACCGAGAACATCAAAAAATACGGGCACAAGAATGCCTCATACATCGGAGACATTGAAACAGCAACCGACAAAGTGTGTGCGGCTCTGCAGCCGGGCGATCTCGTTATAACGCTCGGAGCGGGGACAGTTACGCGACTGTCCGATGAAATTTTAGAAAAAGTAAAAAGTTAAAAGTAAAAAGTAAAAAAAGAATTACTGTTGTCTACTATGCCGAAAAAGAGAAAAACTAGTACAAGGATCAAGCGGTCATACACTAAGCCAAAACGCAGCAGCAATGCGTTGGGATTGCGGGCTTCCGCTCTTGCCCAACATTCATTTCGCTTTGGTTTGCCGCTGATTATTATCTGCATTTTGCTATCGGCTCTCGGCTTTCTTGGCTTGATGGGCCTTCGGACTGCAACGGCATCGGGTTTTTTTGGATTGCGCAATGTCGATGTTCGCGGAACTGAAAGGGCCTCGCAAGATGACATTCGACGGCTCGTGTCGATGTCGGTAGAGAAGTCGGGTGTTTGGAA
>JANMDA010000229.1:0-5916 GCA_031376085.1 Chloracidobacterium sp. | reverse complement strand
CGATATCGCAAAGGACGATGGCTTCGCGGTAGACGTCGGAAATATCGAGCAAAGCGGCCTGCAAAGCGTATTCGCGTTCGTGCGAAAGTGCCGCGTCCTCAGGACTAATAGAACGATCAGCAAGCGTGTCCGAAAGCGGTGTTTCCGAATTGCCCACGGTTGCATCGAGCGAGATAGTAAGCTCGCGCTTTCTCCGTTTCCACCATCGAAACCGATTTCGCGATTCGTTGATGGCAATGCGAAAGAGCCAGGTCTTCAACTCCGAATCGCCGCGAAATCCTTTGATCGACCGCAAAGCCCGCAATAAAGTGTCCTGCGTCAGGTCGCTCGCTTCCTCAGCATTTTCGGTGAGCCGAAAGAGAAGAGCGTAAATATCGCCTGAGTAAAGGTCGATCAGCGTTTCAAACGCAACCGCGTCGCCTGATCGTAATTTGTCAATAAAAAGAGGCTCTTCGTTCACGATGATTGGAAAAGCCGACACTTGTGCCTGCCCAATTTCTTCGTCGTCAAAAGTGATTGACTTGACCAAGTCCATCGCCACCTTTTGCTCCTTTTCACTTAAGAAGCTGTCAAATTGCCCCGTCCGTTATTAGGCGGACTGTAATATTAGACACCGCAAGCCGGGTTTTGTTCCCGAATTTCGGAAATAAAACTCGTTTCAAATACTCGGGTTTTATTCATATTGCCTTTTAGTTATTTGCTCTTACCGCCGTTTTACGCTACATTAACTCTTTTGGAAAAAAACGGGTTATTCCAATTATACAACGAGCAAACAACGCGAATTTGCAGTTTTTTTAACGATGGCACAGAAAAAGAGAAGATTTCAACAATTGGAAGCAGCCGCTGCGACTCCACAGACGAAACAAAAATATAACGATCCGTTTCAGGAAAGGGTCGGCGAGCGCCTTGAGGATATCGGCAGAAAGTTCGAAGGGAAAGGTAAAACGGTGCTTTATGCTGTTATCGCTCTACTGGTGATCGGCGCGGTTGCTTACGGCGTTTCAGTTTACATGCGCAAGTCAGGCGGACAAGCTCAGACAGCGCTTGGCAAAGCTATTGAGACCTCGCAGGCACAGATTGCCGAAACTCCGCTTCCCGCAGGCTCGACGGAGAAAACATACAAGAGCGAAAAAGAACGAGCGGAAGCTGCGATTACGGAATTCCAAGCCGTTGTGGACAAATTTGGCGGAACTGCGGCAGAAAAGGCGAAATATTTCATCGCCGTAAACCAACTCGTCACGGACCGCCCTACGGGTATTCAGGGACTTGAAAGTTTGGTGTCAGGCAGTTCAGACACCGCCAAACTTGCAAAATTCGCGTTGGCACAAATAAAGGTTGAAGACAATAAACTTGACGACGCAGTTACTCTTTATAAGGAGCTTGCCGCAATGGACGATCCGATCGTCGCTAAGGACACGGTGAATTTTGAACTTGCCAAAGTTTTAGAAAAGCAGGACAAGAAGCAGGAGGCCGCAGACATCTATTTTAATATTGCCAAGACCGCAAGTGAGTTAAAGGACCTGGATGACAAACCGGTCAAGATGACTGAAACTGCCACAAACGCTAAAGACAACCTGAAAAAGATCGACCCTGACCGTGCCGCTCAGATCGTCGAGCCAAAGACTGAAACACCTTCCATAGGCGGAGCAGGCGGCTTGCCGATCAGTATCAAGCCTAACTAGTTTTCAGGGATTGCTGCCGCAATAGTTCTTTCTTTTTACATAGGAATTTGAGGCGGTTTTTGTGAACGATCTTCAACAAATTAAAACGAGTCGAGCCGACACGGGCCAATCTTCTGATGAGACACTATCATCTGAGCCTATAGTCTCGATCCGCGTCTCTCCACAGAGTTATTTCACCGCACTTCTTCTCGGAACATTTTTTTCTGCATTTCTTTTCTATCTTGAAATGGACTTTCCCGGCGTTGTCCTGTTCGGACTTTCATGGATATTTACCCCGTTCTTTGCTCTCTCTGACCAGATAAAATTTGACGGAAAACGCCTGGTGCGAACCGGTATCGTGCCGCGTATTTGGGCATGGCTAAACACGTCACGCCGAAGCCTGAAGGTCACAGATATCGAACAGGTCGAAACAGAGGCGATCAGAACGATAAAACGCGGCGGCCATGTTTATTATCGTTATCGCACGGTCCTTCGGGGTAAAGGATTGAATGTGGTTTTTGCATCGGGACCGTCTGGAACTAGCGAAGATTATCGCCGAATCATCAAGAGCATTTTACCGAAGCTTTCAGACAATGTGCTTGATAACCGGTCGATCGAACTTCGCGATCATCTTGCAGATTCTAAGGAAACTCTGATGCGTGCCGAATTCTCGCGCATTCCGCCGACGGATGTGTTGGAAAGCTCATTTAAGACGACTGGCAAACGCAGCAAACACGCTCAGCAATCTTTCGAGTCTCTCGAGCTTTTTGAAGATGAAAAGGCTGACGAACTGACGAGTCTTGGAAACGAATTACGACTGTCAGGCTATTTGCTGCAGGCACTCGAAGCGTTTCGGCGTGCGTTGGTGCTCAAACCTCGTGATGCGCGGCTCATTTTCGATTTTGCACGTTGCCTGCATTCATTTGCTGGTATGACGCGTGACCAAAAATTGGAGCGTCGAGCACTTGCTGCATTACGATTGTCCGAACAACGTGCGGCCGATGACGGCGTACTGCTCGTGCGTCTGGCCGAGTGGTATTTTCAGATCGGTGAATTGCAGCGTTCGGGAAATGTTTTCCAAAACGCAATTGAGCTTATCGGCGAAAATTTTCGCACCGCACGCGGCCTTGCCGAGATCGCTCTCAGGGACGGCAAGATCGCCCACGTTATCCATCATTTTTCCACCGCGAATCGCATTGCTGAAACGCCTTCGCTGCGACGCTGGTCAAAGGCCGAAACGGAATATTTCTCACATCTCAATTCCGATGACGAATATATGGAGATGGAGATCAGTCGCGTCAATTTGCTCGAAACGGTTGAAGGGTCGAAAAAGACCGCTCTCAGGATCGCGTCCTTCGGGTTTCCGGCGATCATTGCAGGAGTAATGCTCGAAGACAATCTGATCGCTAATATTGGATGGGCTGTATCGACTGTTTCGCTGCTAATTTGGACTGGCCTGATAATGAGCGGCCATTTACTCGCCCAACGCATTCCTTACGACATGATAGAAACTGACGATTGATCACAATCCGCTTCTTACTACGTCGTGCAGCCTTAGAATCCCAACACAAATTTCGTTATTAGTAACAGGCAAAACCGAGATCTGCGACGGGCGGTCTTCCATCAGGCGAAGAGCGTCGTAAGCAAGCATTTCGGGTGAGGCGGTGATCGGCGATGGGGTCATCATATTTTCGGCTGACAACGTCGAAAGGGAATTGGGCTGTGTGCGTTCGATGGTGCGGCGAAGGTCGCCGTCAGTGATGATGCCGAGCAGGCGAGTGTTTTCGTCAACGACATTGACGGCTCCGAGAGCGTGGCTTGAAATTGCTTTCACGACATCTAGCCATGTTGCACTTGGCGAGATATTCGGACTCGGATGCATAAGAGCATCGACTGTCAAGGTCAGTCGTTTGCCAAGCTGTCCGGCCGGATGATTTGCGGCAAAATCTTCAGCAGTTAAACCTTTTGCATCCATCAACGCCATCGCTATGGCGTCACCAATTGCAAGAGCGACCGTCGTTGACGCTGTCGGCGCGAGATTTAACGGACAAGCTTCCTTGTCAACGGAGGCGTTAAGAACCGCGTCTGCGTTACGGGCGAGAGTTGAATTGATGTTACCGACGATCACGATCAAACCAGAGCCGCGTTGTTTTATATAAGGCAGAATGACGAGTATCTCATCCGTCTCACCCGAATTACTCAGTGCGATGACAACGTCGTCAGATGTCATCACGCCAAGCCCGCCGTGTATCGCATCTGACGGATGAAGAAAAACCGCGACGGTGCCTGTGCTTGTTAGCGTCTGCGCGATCTTTTCAGCGATTACGCCGGATTTGCCTATGCCGGTAACAACGACCTTGCCGCTGCATGCGCGCAAAATCTCCGTCGCTTTTTCGACTTCGTTTGGATCGAGATTTAAAACGGCGCGGGCAATGGCCTCAGACTCGAGTTTCAAAACTTCACTGACCTTTGTAAAATGACTGCACAATTTTGCGTGCATAGGTGAACCGGTTACGGAACAGGTTTGAATATATCCAAAACAATATGCCATTTTCCGGCATAGAATTTCCATATCTGCAGGAAATTTCCTTTCTCGACGATCTTGTTGTTGAGTGTTCTGGTGTAGGCGTTCAGGGTGTAAGCCAGGTTTTCGGAAGCAAGTGTCGTGCTGCGTTTTGCGAATTTAAATTCAGCTTTGTCAGCTTTGAGCAATTTCAAAACTTCCGATTTTCCCAAGATCGGCATCTTCTCTTCGCGGTAGGAACGTATGTTCTCATCGGCGTACTTTTCATATGCTTTGGCAACACCTTTTGCTGTTGCTAATTGGTAAAATTCAGCAGCTGCGTCTCCGGTTGGTTTAAGATTTGTGTTCTTTCCGGACGTGTCGGCCTTAGATGTTGTCCATTCTGTGGAATACTTTGCGGGCTGCGGATGTCCGACGCCGATATCGACGACGAACTTGTATTTGCCATCCGGCTGACGCAGCCAGAGCGTAATAAAATCGCCAAACGCTGAAGGCGTGTCATCCTTTCCTTTTGCCCGCCATTCCCAATTGCCGGTTGTATAACCTAGAATTCCATTACTCGAAATATCGGCAAAATTCGGCGCCCACGAGAGCAGGCTTTTGTTCGCCGTTCTCGCTTCCCAATATGGCTTTGCGCTAGTCTGTTCGGGATTGAATACAACCGCGTCGCCGGTCATATTTGCCAAAAAAGCCGTGCGAGTGTCCTTGTCCGCAGCAAGCTGAGCGAAGGCATGCTCCGTATCGACAAGCTTTTGCAGATCAGTTTGCGCGAAGCATTCGAAACAACAAAAAATGCAAATTATAAAGCAAATAAAAGTGCGCATAACAATGGGATTTTAGCATACAAATTGCACAGGACCGCACATTAAGTAAGGGCTAAACATCCAACGTTGAATGTACCGCCCTTACTAACGTGCGGGCTTGGGCATAAAAGCGTACCTCTCGCTATTCAACCCTGACAAAATCCGTCCCCGTGCGTCCGAAGGTTTCCGGATGATACATCTCTTCGGCTTTGGCAGGCGGGACGACGAACTGGCCCGGCGTTGTGGCGCGTGTCACATACGAATAGTTGTAAACGCCTTCCCACAGCAGTGACGCAAACGCCTCGGCACGCTCGTCGCGGAAGTTTTGATGCTCGAACCAGTACTGCCGCCACCACCATGAGCCGTAGCCATATGATTTGCTGCCGTATTCGAGAACCGACGTGTTCCCACCTTGATCTGCCGGAATGGATTCGGTCACGGCAAGCTCGGGATTAAGGATCTCAAGTCCCGCAGGCAGATTATCGACCAACGCGACGTGATAACGCCGAGCCTGCGCGACCATCGTCAAACGAACGCGGACACGGGCACCGGATTTGATCGTCCAACTTCCGTCAGCGTTTTGCTTGACGTCGTCTTTGTCATCGACGGCCTCGTATTTACGCAGAACCGTGAAGCCGTAATCCGCAGGGTCGAGCTTCAGGTTCTTTGGAGCGTATTTCATGCCGATGCGGTAATAGAGCCGTCCCGCACCCTGGCGATCAAGTATCAGATTCGACGTTCCGCCTTGATCGACGAGATACGACATTGGAATGTTTAGCTGCTTCGAGTCGATCGAGCGGCCCTTGAACACTTCTTCGCCCGCGTATGTATTTCCGAGCCAGATGCGAGTAACAAAATCGGGTGTGACCTTTTCGAATGCGTTGAAATACTTATCGAGAGCCAGCAGGATAAAGACGTTCTCCTGCGT
>JANMDA010000190.1:0-16726 GCA_031376085.1 Chloracidobacterium sp. | reverse complement strand
CATCGGAGCGGTGATCACCAAGCAACTAAAGAATGAGAATCAATTGATCGCCGGTGTGCCTGCACGCGAAGTAAAAGAACTTGGTGAGGAAGGGCGTTTTTTGGTGGAACGAAAAACACGAAATGACCTTCCGGACGATCTATAAATGCCCGGCGAAAGCCTGAAGTGATTTTGTAATGCTGAACAAGTTTTTGCTATTAGCATGTTTTCTGATCGTCGCACTGGGACTCTTTGCCGTCCCGTTTCCGGATGGCCCTGTTGCTCTCTTAGTGGCGGTAATTCTTGCAGTTTGCACTCTGTCGATATTCCGCCGTTTTACTGAAGAAAAAGAATTTATTACTACAGCCTTTCTCGTCGGCATGGCGTTAAGGATTGGATTTGGGCTGTTTGTCCATATCTTCGACCAGCGGGAGTATTTCGGCGGTGATGCACTGGCCTACGACATAAACGGAGCACATCTGGTTGACATTTGGCTCGGGCACGCAGGACAAACCGACCTACAGGCTATGCGTTATGACCCGGCAAGCGGTACCGGTTGGGGAATGAACTATCTAACCGGATTCATATATCTGGTTCTCGGCAGAAATATCCTTGCGGCCCAATCGTTTTGCGCAGTTGTCGGAGCGGCAACGGCACCGATGGTATTTTTCTGTTCGAGAAAAATCTTTAACAATCTTCAGGTTTCAAAAATATCTGCCCTTGCGATCGCTATTTTCCCTTCGTTCGTGATCTGGTCAAGCCAGTTGCTAAAGGACGGACTGATAATCTTTCTGCTCGTCTTGGCGATGACTATGGTCCTACAGCTTCAGAGTAAATTTAGCTACGCAGCATTGGCTCTGCTTGTCTTTTCGCTCTTCGGCACGCTTGCGCTTCGTTTTTATATTTTTTACATGGTGGTCGTGGCGGTAGCCGGAAGTTTTCTTGTCGGTATGTCTAATTCCGACAAATCGATGCTTCGCCGCATATCCGTTATTGTTCTGCTCGGAGTTGCTCTTCTTTTTTTAGGTGTTCAGCAAAGTGCGACGATCGAATTGACGAAGTTTGCCAATCTCGAACGTGTCCAAAGCAGCCGGTCGAATCTCGCGCGGGCAGCAGATTCCGGATTTGGCAAGGAAACAGATGTTTCCACAACCGAAGGTGCACTGTCGGCTATACCCGCCGGATTTGCATATCTAATGCTTGCCCCGTTTCCGTGGCAGGCGGCCAATTTGCGGCAGGCGATCACGATACCTGAAGTGCTGCTTTGGTGGGCGACAATACCGTTCCTAATTATGGGACTGATCTATTCAGTGAAGAACAAATTGCGCAATGCTTTTCCGATTCTGATCTTTAGCCTGCTCTTGACACTTTCTTATTCCATTCTTCAGGGAAATGTCGGCACCGCATATCGTCAACGGACACAGATCCAGGTGTTTCTTTTCATTTTTGCGGGTGTCGGTTGGACCGTATATCAGGAACAGCGTGAAAACAAACGTTTACTCCGAGCCGCTGCTCAAAGACA
This sequence comes from Chloracidobacterium sp., assembly GCA_031376085.1. Lineage (GTDB taxonomy): Bacteria > Acidobacteriota > Blastocatellia > Pyrinomonadales > Pyrinomonadaceae > OLB17. The sequence goes on along the minus strand of JANMDA010000190.1, from coordinate 15,225 downwards.
GGTTGAAAACAATCTGCGAGCAGGACTGCAAATGTCAAAATAAGATCTAAATGTGCGGAATCACCGGTTTTGTAAACGCTAATGGCAATGCTGTAAATCGCCCGATCCTCGAAGCGATGAATCGCGCCATTATTCATCGCGGGCCGGATGACGATGGCTTTTACGTCAGCAAAAATGTCGGCCTCGCAATGCGAAGGCTGTCGATCATCGACGTCGCCGGCGGCCAACAGCCAATACACAACACCGACAAAACCAAATGGATCGTTTTCAACGGCGAGATATATAATTATCAGTCTCTCAGAGACGATCTTGAGAAACGGGGCCATCGCTTTTATACAAAATCTGATACCGAAGTTGTCGTCCATCTCTACGACGAATACGGCGCTGATTGCCTGACTCATTTGCGCGGAATGTTCGCCTTAGCTATCTGGGATGAAACGGAAAAAACTCTCTTTCTGGCACGCGACCGTGTAGGCAAAAAACCGCTTCTATATTCGCATCAGACGAGCGGCGATCTTATTTTTGGTTCGGAATTTCAGGCGGTATTAAAGCATCCTGTAATTTCACGCGAGGTAGATAACGATGCGATCGACAGCTATATGTCTTACCTTTGCGTGCCAGCACCGCAAACGGCATTCAAACAAATTCGCAAGCTCGAACCGGGCCATTGGCTACGCTGGAAAGACGGTCAAATCGAAACTCGTCGATACTGGCAGCCTGACTTTTCAAAAAAAATAAAGATCACCGAAGAAGAAGCAATCGAAGAAACAACGCGTATCCTGCGTGAATCCACGCGGCTTCGACTTATTTCTGAAGTACCGCTTGGCGCCTTTCTTTCAGGTGGTGTGGATTCCTCGGCCGTAGTTGCATTGATGGCCCAGGAAAGTGACCAGCGGGTAAAGACATTCTCCATAGGCTTTGAAGAAGAGGATTTTAGCGAACTCAAATACGCTAAACGTGTCGCTGAACACGTTGGGGCCGAGTATAACGAATTTATTGTCCGTCCGAACGCGCTTGAAGTCATCCCGGATCTCGTCGAACATTACGGCGAGCCTTACGCCGATTCAAGCGCGATACCTACCTATTATGTTGCGAAAGAAACGCGCAAGTATGTGACAGTTGCTCTCAACGGCGACGGCGGCGACGAGAGTTTTGCCGGTTACGAACGCTACGCAGCGATGCGGATAGCTGACAATTATGACCGTATTCCGCATGCCCTAAAAAAAATATTCATTGAGGCCCCGATCAATTTGATGCCGACATCGGAATTAAAACGCAGCCGTTTTCGAGATGCAAAACGTTTTTTGCAGGCCGCAAACCTCCCGCGAACGGAGCGATATTTTCGTTGGGTGTCTAGTTTTAACAGCGATACTAAACCTGAACTTTACACAAGAGATTTTGCCGCATCTGTTTCGGGGAAAAATGCGTCTGCATTACTGGATAAATGGTTCGCTGCTGCAAACGGCACAGGAACGCTCGACGCAACGCTTTTGACCGACCAAATGACTTACTTGCCGAATGATCTGCTCGTCAAAGTCGACATAGCGTCGATGGCAAATTCGCTCGAAGCCCGCTCGCCATTTCTCGACCACAACCTCATCGAATTTGCCGCAAGCCTGCCGGAAAATATTAAAATGCGCGGGCTTGAGACAAAATCGCTTTTGAAAAAGGTCGCTGCTCGCCTTGTTCCCAAAGATGTTGTCTATCGACGCAAAATGGGCTTCGGCGTGCCGATCGGAAAATGGTTTCGTGGTGAGATGAAAGATTTTGTCCGCGGCGTTCTGCTTTCAGAAAAGTCGCTGAAACGCGGCATTGTAAAACCCGAAATACTCGAAAGATATGTAAACGAACACACCTCCGCAAGCCGCGACCACTCGTTCCAACTTTGGACATTGTTGATGCTCGAACTCTGGTTCCAACGATTTATCGATCCCTAAATTACCTCGATTTTTCAATTTTAATGCTAAAATATCGAAAATCGCTTTGGTAACCGGCAGCGATTTCCCCGCACTTTCGCATGGCCCGTCGCCGCCCGCTGAAAAACGTGAGGTCGCGGTTGGTTCTGCCGGTTACCATTTTTTGATTTTTGATCTATGGCAAATGCACCTGTAAAAAACGCTCTGACCATCGACTTTGAAGATTGGTATCAAGGACTTGAAATTCCCTATTCGGAATGGGACCGTTTCGAAGACAGGATTGAGGCCGCCGGTGACAAACTGCTTCAGATCCTCGATGAGGGAAACGCAAAAGCGACCTTTTTCATGCTTGGCTATGTCGCCGAAAAGCATCCCGAAATAGTAAAACGAATCGAGGCCGAAGGCCACGAGATCGGAACGCACGGATTTTCGCACACGCTGATCTACAATCAGGAACCTGCATTGTTTAAAGAAGAATTGAACCGGGCGATAAGTTTTCTTGAAAACCTAACTGGAAAAAAAGTGCTCGGCCATCGCGCGCCGTTCTTTTCTATAACAAAAGCCTCGCTTTGGGCATTGGATATCCTTGGCGAACTCGGAATTAAATACGATTCAAGTATTTTTCCCGTGCTCAATTATCGCTACGGGATTGCGGATGCACCGCGATTTCCATATAAGATAAAACGTGAGAATCATGAGTTCATTGAATTCCCGATCTCGACGCTGAAATTGCCGGGCTTTACAATGCCGATCTCGGGCGGTGCGTATTTTCGGATCTATCCGTATCAATTGACCAAGCAGGCGATAAGATCCGTCAATCGATCAGGCGAGCCGGTCACTTTTTATCTGCATCCGTGGGAACTCGATCCGGATCATCCGAGGATAGACGTGCCGCGGCGGATCGCCCTGACGCATTATTTTAATCTCGGTGCGACGGAGCGACGATTGAAGAAACTTCTGCGAGATTTTAAAATGGCTCCGATGAAAGAGGTTTTGGCGATCAGTTAGACAAATGCGTTAAAATTGATTGGCATTAAGATTTGCATTTATGGCTGCTAACGGAACAAATACAGTCGAAGACAAGGTTCGCGATCATTTTCACGATGACGCCGAGCGGTTTGACGCTATTTACGGCGAAAAGAAAGATGCTTTTCACAAATTTATTGACAGCTATTGGCGAGGCGTAGTGCAAAAACGCCTCGAGTTAAATGTCGAGAAACTTCATCCTTTCAAGGGAAAAAAAATACTCGATGTCGGTTGCGGCAGCGGACGGTTTTGTATTGCATTTGCGCTGAACGGAGCAAAAAAAGTTATCGGTATAGATTTTGCACAGGCGATGATAGAGATCGCCGACAAACTGGCAATCGAAGCAGGCGTTGAGGACAAGTGTGAATTTGTGATAGGCGGTTTTCCAGAAGCCATCTCGGAAGACGAAGGGCCGTTCGACGCCTGCACGGCAAATGGCTTTTTCGATTATGTCGAGCATCCAGTGCCGATCATAATGCGAATGCGCGAGTTGACGCGCGGCAAAATGATAATGAGCTTTCCGAAAGCAGTCGAATGGCGAGTCCCAATACGGCGCATTCGTTTCTGGCTCAAAGGGACACCTTTATTTCTCTATCAAGAGGCTCAGGTTCGCGACATCCTGGCACGCTCCGGCGTAACAAATTATAAATTCATACACCTCGACCGCGACTATCTTGTCGTTGCCGACATTTGATCATTTTCCTTGTCCACAAAACCCTTTCAAATGAATTCTCTTTCCGATGAGCGGACAGAAACGATCACGACTTCGCAGCCGATTCGCGTCCTTCACATAATCACGCGAATGATCGTCGGCGGAGCGCAGGAAAACACACTGTTGTCCGTCGTTGGCCTCGACGCGATGCCAGAATATGAAGTAACACTTCTGAGCGGCATCGACAAAGGCCGCGAGGGCGAACTGCTATCGCAGGCGCGTGAAACGACACGTCTCATTGTGCTTCCCGAAATGGGCCGCAGCATAAATCCATTCTCTGACCTCATCGCATTTTGGAAACTCTATAAATTGATAAGAATGGGCCGCTATCACATCGTCCACACCCATTCGTCAAAGGCAGGCGTGCTTGGCCGGCTTGCGGCTTGGCTTGCTGGAACACCGTTGATCGTTCACACGCTGCACAGCCTTGTTTTTCACGATTACCAGCCGTGGATCGTAAACCGTTCATGGTGGCTGGCGAAAAAAATATGCGCACCCTTTACCGATTTTTTTATCAGTGTGTCATCTGTTATCTCGGAAAAAGCAATTGCCGCCGGTATTGCAAAACCCGAAAAGTTTTGCACCATTTACAGTGGCATGGAGCTGGACTGGTTTCTTAATGCACAATTCGATGCAGACAAAGTAAAACAAGAATTCGGAATACCTCTTGATTCGCCCGTAGTCGGTAAGATCGCCCGACTTTTTCCCCTCAAAGGTCACGACCAACTGATGGACGCAGCTCCCGAGATCGTAAAACGTATTCCGAATGTGCGCTTTTTTCTTATCGGTGACGGCATTCTGCTCGAACAACTTCAGGAGCGGGCACGGCAAAACGGTATCCTCGACAATTTTGTTTTCGCCGGCCTCATCGATCGAACAAGAATTCCCGAGATGATCTCGGCAATGGATGTCGTTGTCCACACGAGCTTACGCGAAGGCTTGGCACGCGTTCTCCCTCAGTCGCTCGCAATGGGCAAACCGTGTGTGTCGTTCGACATCGACGGAGCTCGTGAGGTCGTCATCAATGACAAAACCGGCTATCTCGTGGAAGCATTCGATTCAATTGGGCTTGCTAACGGCGTGGCTCGACTTCTCGAAAACGAAGAGTTGAGAAAGCAGCTCGGCGAAAATGGTAGACGCCACGTCGATCCAAATTTTCGTACTGAAAAAATGGTTGCCGATATTTCCGAGGTTTATCAGATGCTGTTAAAACAACACTCCCAGCGAATCGCTGCATTTGACCGAAAGTCTCTTGTCGCATAAACAAATCGTTATATTTTCTGCGATAATTAACGTGCAATTATGCCCGGTTTGACCTCTAACCCAATATTTGTCGGAGCACTGGCAGCGATCGTTTCCATCGTATGCACATTGGCCGTACGCTCGTTTGCCATTAGACACAGTTTTGTCGCAAAGCCAAAGAGTGACCGCTGGCACAAACGGCCAACAGCCATGCTCGGCGGTATCGCAATATACGCTGCCACGGCGATTGTTTACTTTTTCCTGGTGCCGCATACGCGTGAATCACTTGTTGTGTTTGCCGGCGGCACATTTCTTTTTGGCATCGGGCTGTTGGACGATATTTTGAACATTCGTCCGTATCAAAAATTGATTGGACAATTGATCGGTGCGGGAACTCTGGTTCTCTTCGGCCTTAAATTGCCGCTGACCGGGTTTGAACTTGTTGATATTTGGCTGACAGTTTTTTGGGTCATCGGCATCACTAACGCTATAAACCTGCTCGACAATATGGACGGCCTCGCCGCAGGAATTTCCGCAATAGCGGCATTTTCTCTGGCCCTAAATTTTAGCGCCAATAATCTTACCAACGAACTTCTTTTGACGAGCGCCCTGATCGGAGCATTGGTTGGGTTTCTTGTTTTCAACTTTAATCCGGCGTCCATTTTTATGGGCGATTGCGGCTCAATGTTCGTCGGATTTTTGCTCTCGGGAACGGTCTTGCTTAATCAGGTCGGCGGCCGTTCGCGCGGCATTGTTGCGATCATGGCCGTTCCAGTTTTGATCCTTTTTGTTCCGATTTTCGACACAACATTCGTTACCATCTTAAGAAAACTATGGGGACGCAAAGCTTCGGAGGGTGGGCGCGATCACACTTCTCACCGGCTCGTCGCACTCGGCTTATCCGAAAGAACAGCCGTTCTGATGCTCTACTGCTTTGCCGTGATTTCGGGCGTTCTGGCATTGTTTGTAGGTCAGATCGGTCCCGCAAAAAGCTTCGGGCTCATCGGACTATTTATCTCGGTTCTTGTCATAATCGGCGTTTATCTTTCGAAGGTTAAAGTCTATGAAGGCGAGGACGAACAGCTTGCCGCCGAAGGAAACGCAGTTTTTGCGTTTCTCGTTAACGTCTCACACAAGCGCCGCATATTCGAAGTCTTTCTCGACGCTTTTTTGATCACACTGGCATATTATTCTGCGTTTGCATTGTTTCTGGGTACGTTCGAAGGCATAGTCTTGTTCGAGAGTTCGGCCAGTTGGAATCTTTTCTTAAAGACTCTGCCTCTGTTAATACTTATCAAATTAGGATCATTTCTCGCCGTCGGTATGTATCGGGGATTGTGGCGATACACAAGCGTAAACGATATGATCACGATCGCCAAAGGAGTTTTTCTTGGATCATTACTGAGTATTTTTGCCGTGCTGCTCATATATCGCTTTGACGGATTTTCAAGAACCGTTTACTTCCTCGACGGAATTTTGCTTCTGCTTGCTGTAGCTGGCAGCCGAATGGCGTTTCGCGTTATCCGCCAAATGCTGCCGTTGCCGGTGTCGAGCGACGGACGCAAAGTGCTGATCTATGGAGCAGGCGACGGCGGGGAAATGGTCCTACGCGAATTGAACAACAACCCGGAGTGGAATTTGCGTTGTGCCGGTTTTATCGACGATGATCCGCTAAAAACGGACAAGGTCATCCACGGCCTCAAGGTATTTAACGGCGGACAGATCGCAGGCGTATGCCGTGAAAAAAATGTTGCCGAAATACTTATCTCAGCACGCAATTTGCGGATCGAGCAACTGAAGAATTTACGCGAGATATGCCGTGATAATAATATCGTTCTCAAACGCGCACAAATGAAGATCGAACCGATTGAGTTTGTTTAAATGGACCGAAGCTGTTGTCATTAAAAATAATAAAATTTGAACCTCGCTTAGGCCGCATCGCATTGATAGCGGCGACTCTCCTGTGCTTATTAACATCCTGGTTCTTTATCAAGTGGAATTTTGCCAATGCGGTCTCGTCGCGTCTCGATACAAAACGGCCAGAATACAAACCTGTAGCCGATTGGCTGACACAGATGGCACCCGGCGATCCGCAGACGCATCTAACCGCAGCTCGCATCTATCAAAGAACATTCGACTCGGGTGATCTGACAAGATCTCTAGACGAATACGAAATGGCGGCCGCACTTTCTCCATTTAACTATCTTAACTGGGCAGATCTCGGCAAAGCTCGCAGCCTAAACGGCGATACTGACGGAGCGCGGGCCGCATACCAACGCGCTTTGCAGCTTGCCCCGAATTATTTCTCTGTCCAATGGGTTTACGGCAATTCGCTGATCAGGCAGGGAAAAACGGACGAGGGCTTTTCACTCATCGCAAAAGCTGCCGCTTCAAATCCCGAATATTCCCAACCGGCTGTGACGACTGCCTTACAGATATTTGACAACGATACCGGTCAGGTAATGCAGAGTTTGGGCGACACTGATGTGACCAATGCCGCGCTCGCAACGGTCCTGGCAGGCCAGATGCATTTTGAAGAAGCGTATACTGCCTGGTCGAAGCTTGCCGACAATGACAAATCTGCAAAATTCAAAAAGTTCGGCGAAAATCTGATCGATAAATTCTCAGCAGCAAGAAAATTCCAGCTTGCTGCCCAAGTGGCCACAAGCGTGCGATCGGGCGAATCTGAAACGCCCGTGATCGGGCAAATATCAAACGGCGGATTTGAGGCCGGCGTGAAAATAAAGAATGCAAATTTGTTCGAGTGGCAGATTGCCGAAGGTGCACAGCCTCAAATTGCTCTCAACGAAACTGAGACACATGGAGGCAAATTAAGCCTTTGGATGATCTTCGATACTTTTGAAACTGCTGCTTTTCGCACGGTCTCGCAAACAGTAGCTGTTGTTCCCGGAGCGGAATACGAATTTGAAGTTTTTTACAGATCCGATCTCAAAACCACGGCCTCGATAAAATGGGAGATAGTAAATGCCCTGACAACAGCACCGATCGTGAGTACGCCGGCCGCCGTTCCTTCACCCGATTGGACGCTGCTTCGGGTCAAATTTACAGTGCCGTCAGACAGCGACGGCATTACCGTCCGTTTGGTTCGCGAAGGCTGCAGCGGCCCGTCGTGCCCGATCAACGGCAGTATGGCTTTTGACGATCTTTCGCTGCAGCGTGTTGAAAATAGATGAACGACTCACATGAAAAGACACGCTCGATCTATTTCGAGAACGTGATCATCGGCGAAAAGTCGTCGCGTATCAGCTCGGCTGTCATGGCTTTGCTGTGCATCGTGCCGGTCTTTGCGATGATCCTTTTCGGCGCCGTCGATAATGTGACGTGGGTTTTTATCACAATATTTGCGGCATCGATCGTTCTGCTTTGGCTGGCAGAATCCTGGAAAGGTAAGGGCCTTTTGCTCAACACAACCGCAATTCAAATTCCGCTCGTCGGCGTGCTGCTTATCGGACTTATTCAGCTCCTGCCGTTAGGCAGCGGAGTTCCGAGTGATCTGCTCAACGTTCCCGTGTCACATGCGATTTCTCTCGACCCCTACACCACACGTTTTTTCATCCTTCATCTCGTCGTTTATATCGTCTTTTTCGCCGCCTGTCTGACATTTATCAACAAAGAAAGCCGTCTCAAGAAAGCCTTTCTGATGGTAATAATCTTCGGCTCTGTGATGGCATTTTTTGGAATTCTACAGCGGCTTGCAAATCCCGACGGCATTTACGGCCTTCGCGGCACTCCGCAATCGATCCCGTTCGGGCCGTTTGTAAATAGACATCATTTCGCCGCATTCATGGAAATGACGAGCGGAATAACCATCGGTCTGCTTCTCGGAAAAAAGACTGCGAAGGATAAAAAAATACTGCTTCTGATGGCAGTCATCGTCATGGTAGTTGCCATTGCATTGACAAGCTCCCGCGGTGGAATGCTCGGCGTTATTTCAGTCACGGCTTTCGTCGGTATGCTAAATATTTTTTCGGGCAGATGGTCTAAAGAAAAGCCATCGAGTGCCAAACCGGTAAAAAGCATACAGCGAAAAGCTGCGATGGCCGCAGGCGTCGCTGCGCTCGTGATCTTGATATTCGGTATCGTCTTGTCTCTCGGTGGCTACGACGAACTTTTGCGCGGGATTGGAGCCAGTCAAATTCAGGACGGTGTTTCAAATGGCAGAAGTCATTTTTGGCAGATAGCGATACAGATATTTTTCGAACATCCGATCTTCGGCGCCGGCCTTGAAGCATTTGGCATGGCATTTACAAAACATGACACATGGAACGGCCAATTCCGCGTCGAACAGGCCCACAACGAATATCTGCAAATGCTGGCCGACGCCGGTATCGCCGGTATTGTTTGCGTTGCGGCATTTATCTATCTTCTGTTCAAGAAAGGGTTTAAAAGGATCTCAAATGCGCACGGGCTGAGGCGGGATGTCGCTATCGGAGCTTTAGCGGGATGTTTTGGAATTCTCATACACAGCTTTTTTGATTTTCCACTCCGAACGCCGTCAAACGCTTTTTTCTTTTTACTTCTCTGTGCGATCGCAACCGTTCCTATAGAATCGGAACGTTCGAAGCCTTCCCGCCGCATCAGCAGCGCTAACGCACCTTCACAGTGCTCTCTTTTTTACCGCACGGCATCTCGAACGTGACCTGATAAATGCCGGTTTTCGCACTTGTAGAACGGATGACAAACAAAGCCTGTGTTTTTAAGTCAGGGATCATCTCACGGCGGACACTTACGTCCTGTGGACTCGTCGAAACAGCTTTCATTTCATCAAGCTCATGGTCGCCTTCGCGTCTCACGATCACCGCCAAAACGCCTTCGTTGTTTTTTAGAGTTATATTCTCAATATCTATGATGAGAGTGCAAGGCATGACCTCAGCAGTGGTTTGAGGTGCTGGTTCTTCAACAGCCGCCGTGTCATCCGAGGTAGGTGACGGCGTTGGTTTTAACTCTTCGCTGGGTTTGTTATCAACTGCGGTCGGCAACGGGGTCGGTGTCTCTTCAGCTTTAACTGCGGCCTTAGAATTTTCGACTGTTGGAATGGTAATAACTACCGGTGGAAAAAGTTCCTTTGGAGTTCCAGTCGGTTTTTCACTAATTGGAACAGCCTTTTGTTTTTCCAACAACATTTTCACTGCCTCGGCAGTAATTTCAGTTTCTGTTCGTACGTTGGGAACGGCAGGGACTTCCGGTGTGCTTTCAACAGTAGCTATCGGTGTCGGCGTCGATTCGACATTGCTCGTAACGATTGGCGATTCCAGCGTAACGACAACCGATGTCGGCGACGGTTCCGCCTTTACGGGAACAGCAGGAAGTTCCTCGGCCTTCGGCGTCGGTTCCGCCTTCTGAGCGGTCTCGGCTGGCCTAGTCGGATTTGGGCCGATCAACTCCTCCAATCCGAGTGTATTTCCTTTGACACGTTTATAAACCGATTCGATCGTACTGTATCGAAGAGCATCCGGCAGGCTGCTTCTGTAACTTTTTGTATATGCTTCGAGCGCCTCAGCATCTTTCCCACTGGCGGCGAGTGCCGTGCCCAGTCGCCAAGTGCTCGAACGCCACCACGCGCTGTCAACCGGCAAGACACCAACGGCTCTTTTTAAATGCACAACAGCCTGAGCCGCGTCATCCATTTGAAAAGCGGCCCAACCGCTGATCTCCTCGATCCGCCCTCGCAAAGCTGCCGAAAGCGTTGGCCGCGGCACACTCGGCACATTTATATATCGGCCGCCCGCCGCTGCGATCGCTCGGTTTTCATACAACTCACTCGCCATCACGGCGGTCGAAGGATCAGGAATGTCGAGACCGGCCTCAAGATTTGACGAAGCGGCTTTAGTGATCTCAATAACCTTAGGCAACGCAACTTTTTTCTCCAGCAGTTCAGATGCGGTAAATATCTGCCGATAAATTTTCATCTTGTCATCGCCGCGTATAAAATCATCAGCGGCGCTCGCCGTAATGTCTGACTTGGTCTCAGGCGATCTTAAATTCTGCTCAAACTCGAGAAGGGCTTTCAGCTGCGCCGCGCTCTCCAAATTATCGGCAGCTTTTGCTGTAAAAAGACTCGCCCGACGCTCAGGGCCGATCAGGTCTGTAAAGTTATTTGCTTCGGACGGCACGCGTCCGCCGAGAACGGCCTTTATGGAACCATCTTTGACCGAAAAACTTTTTGACAATTCCTCAGCCGCTTCACGATACAAACCGGCGGCCAGTCTCGCTGATGCGATCTCGTATTCCAGCGTCGGAAAATTGCCGTATTTACGCGCTGCAAGCAGTGCCCGTTCGGCGTCTGCTGCCTTGTTTTGGCTCAAAAAGCCGCGTCCCATAGCAATATGCGACCATATAAAACGCGGGTCAATCTCGATAGCTTTCTGCGCCAACGTGACCGCCTGAGCGCCTTCGTTATGTGCGGCATACCAATATGCTGCACCGGCCAGCAAAATAACGTTGCCCGGGTTAGCTTCGAGCGATTTTGCCATCTCAGCTTCAGCGTCGGCACGTTTGTCGGCGTCAAAAAGCGCGAGGACCAAACCAGTTCGTGCAGGCACATTCGCATCATCCTTTACAAGAATTTCGCGGTAAAGAGCAACTGCTTCGTCCGCCTTGTCAATCGAGCGTTTCATTTCAGCAAGACCGCGGCGTGCCAGTAGCGAATCCGGTTCGAGCTCGAGTGCCTTCGCGTAATCAGCGGCAGATTCCTCAAGCTTAAAATCAACGCGGTTAGCGAGCCCGCGCGTTTGATACGCGACTGACGAATTCGGATCGACCTTGATCACATTTTCAGCAACACGCCTGGCCTCTGCCCCGTTTTCGACACTCAAATAGAACGCCGCAATACTCAGCAACTGGCTCGTGCTCATCTCGGCCTTGTCTTCAAGTATCTTTGCAATTTCAAAACCCTCGTCACGCAAGCCTCGAAAATAAAGATTCGCCGGAAATTTGGAAAGAGTCTCGGTAAATAGCTTATCGGAGATAGGTTTGGGTGCATCCGTTACAGCCGCTCTCATAAATTTCAACGCGGCTTCTTTCTCGCCGACTGCAAGTTTTTCATTTCCCAACGTCGCCTCGATCGTAGTGATAGATTCAAACGCCTGAGTTTTTCTTGTCGATCTTGGAAAAGCTTTGACAAATTTCCTGAGAGCCTCAACGCGTTTGGCAGCGTCGGTGATCGCATTTGCCGCATCCCATTCGGTTTTTTCGTTCTTTAGCGGTGTAGCTGCCGGTTTTGGTTTAGCCGCAGCAGGTTTGCTGGCTGGTTTAGCTTTCTCACTATTAGATATAGGCTTTGAAGCTGCCGACTTAGATTTAGTTGATTGTGAGAATGCAGCTGTAAAAAGCAGGCCGAGAAGTAAAATGATTGCTAGAAACCTCATAGATTGCTCAAAATAATATCACGAAATTGCCTTTTAACGCTGAGCGCCCTATTCTCGCCTTATGAATGAACTCGACCAGGTCTGGTCACAAATGCTCAACGAAGCTGCTGCAAAAGCAGTAACGTCAGGCCAGCGTGACATCGCCGATTATCTTCGGCTAAAGGCCACAAATGACGCTGTCCGCACGGCAGGCGTCGGATGGCTCATCGACACCGTCATCGAGATCTCGGGACAAGCGGTCCGCAAACAAGCCACGATCACAATTGAGCGCGAAGATCCGCATAATTTTGCTCACGGCCATTCGAACATGGTCGGAACGCTCCTCATCGTCAGCTACGGGGTGAGATGTTTGAATATCGAGGCAGGTTGGACGCGCTCGCCGCGTGACGGCATTATGAAGAAAGGCGCGCTTGCGTTCGCACGCATAACGCATTTCGGGTTGCCTAAGCTCAGAGATGAGTTTCGCCTCGTCCACGGCGAAACTCTGCCAAAGTGGGTGAGCAAGGCCGACGAGATCGTTGATTGTAGTGAGCTTCAGCGTCATCTCGATCTGCTTCTCGGCGAATGACGCATACGGCAAGCTGGCTTGGCGAATAGGACACAAATAAGATATTATAAAAGTTTAGCTAAAGAAAAGGGGATTCAATAAAGGTGATCGCAGAACTTGATAAACTGATAGAGCTTCAGAAAACCGATACAAACCTTCGCAGGTTAAAAGGGTTGCTTGATAAGGCAGAAACGCGGCGTGCAGAGATCGAACAGGAGTTTGAACAGCACGCCTTTTCTATACGCGAAATTCAAACCCGGCGCGACGATCTCAACGCAAAACGGGCCGATCTCGAAAAACAGATAGCCGAAAACAAAACCTATCTCGAACGCGCCGATCGCAACTTAAAACACGCACAAAACTCAAAAGAATACGAGACCGCCATGCGTGAGACCGACGCTCTGCAAAAGCAGATCACGGCATTTGAAACACAGGTGGTCGAAGCAATGGAATCGCTCGAAGGTGTCGAAAAAGAACTTGAAGAACGAGCCGAAGAGATCGACACTCTTGACGGCAAACGAGCTGCCGCACTAGCCGAATTCGACAAAGCTCTAAAAACGGATAAGTCCGAATTCGATTCCGAGACACAACATCGCCAGACAGCATTTGCGACGCTGCCCGCTCGGCTTGCCACTGTTTATGATCGTCTTGCTCAACGCAGCCGCGACGGCATCGCCGTTGCCGAAGTTATCAACGGCGCTTGCAGCGCGTGCTTTATGCACCTTCGTCCTCAGGTTCAGGTAAATGTAAAAAAAGGCGACGAGATCATTACCTGCGAAAGCTGCACGCGAATAATGTACATGCCAAAACGCGGAGCCGAGGCAGGTGCATCCTAGTTCAGTCGGAGTTGTCAGTTGAAGAACAAGATCTTACTTACATTGATAATTCTCTGTTCCGCTCTCGCCGCATCCGCGCAAAAAACCAACGACGCCATTGCCAAACAGATCAAGTCGCTCAAAGCGGATAAAACGATCTCACTCAGCTACGACGCCGGTTCGAACACTTCGAAAATAATGGTCACCGCCGGTAATTTTGACGGCAAAGAGGCTTCCAAAGCTGGTATCCAAGCGATGAATTTCGGGATGGCGTTTTTCTATCCCGGCAAAACCCTGATGACATCACCTGATACGATAAATCTGACTTTCTGGGTGCTCACCAAAAAATCAAAATTCGCAGATGCTCACAATTGGACAATAAAACTCGAAAAAGAAACTCTCAATTTCGGCGATGCCCGCTACACAGCAAAGTCCGGCGATAATATGGAATACCTCAATTTCAAAATCGCCCGCACCGACCTCGCCAAGATCGCCGCCGGATCAAATATTAACTTCAAACTCGGCACCGCAGATTTCACATTCACGCCTGAGCATATTGCGATCTTCAAAAACCTCCTCGCAATTACGGACAACCACTGAGGTCTTTAGCTTCTGTTAATGACGATCGTTTTCCGTTAGGACCGCTTGTCGAAATTTCAAAGCGCTGTTATCCTACATGAAATTTTAGGAGCATCCCATGAAATTAATCATTTTAGTTGGCCTCGCTCTATTTTTGGTCACCAATGTTTTTGGCCAGAAAAAAGACATAACAGTCGAGCTTTACTTCATAGGCGAAGCTCAGCCGACCAAGAGCAAGTTACCCTTGCCTGAGTATCCGAAAGATGCAAAAAAAGCGGGACTCAGCGGTCGCGTTTCAGTAATCGTCACTGTTGATGAAAAAGGAAACGTGACGCCAAGTGATGCGGAAGGCCCATATCCAGTGTGCCAGTCAGTAACCACACCAAATGTTCTCGCTCTCAGGTTCGCCGCAACTAGCGCCGCAAAAAAGGCAGAATTTAAACCCGCAGTCGTAAATGAAAAACCTGTCAGCATAAACGGGCGAATCAACTATCTATTCACACCTTCTGCTTCAAAACAATCGAAAGAAGGTGGGTATAATGTGGCTTTACAAGCCGGTGTTGAGCCAACCCGAAAATTAGGCGAAGAACAGACGACAGACTCTTCTCCCTTACCGAAAACCGTATCGGGCGGCGTGCTCAACCACAAAGCAATGACGTTGACCAGGCCTTCTTATCCAGCAGCTGCGAAAGCTATTCGTGCAGGCGGAGCAGTATCTGTCCAGGTATTGATACTTGAAGATGGCAGCATGTATTCGGCAACAGCTGTTTCTGGCCATCCGTTGCTTCGTCGATCTTCCGAGATTGCGGCCTGTAGCTCAAAATTCACGCCGACTCTTCTTTCAGGGCAACCAGTCAAAGTATCAGGAATAATTACCTATAATTATGTCCCTTGATCGCTGACTCATTTACTTAGCCCACTCGTCAGCGACATGAACATCAACCTTTACAGGTACTCGGGAAAGAAATTGTTCACCGGCACGAAGCATTGCTGATTCCAG
>JANMDA010000170.1:0-3687 GCA_031376085.1 Chloracidobacterium sp. | reverse complement strand
CACGCGGTTTGAAAGTGATCGAGGACGACCTTTTTCGCCGTGCAGATATGGTGATCGTCTCGGCGGAAAGACTGTTTGATTCGAAAAAGCATTTCAACCCGAATACATTCGTCATTCGTCACGGCACCGACTGGCAGCATTTTCGAACCGCACTCGACCCTGAACTTTCTATCCCGCTGGACATTGCTGATTTGCCGCAGCCTATAATTGGATTTCACGGATTGCTCGCCGATTGGGTCGATTATGTTCTCATAAAAAAAGTCGCTGAACATTTCACAAAAGGTTCGGTTGTCCTCATCGGCCAAACGAGCGTAGATGCCAAACAAAAGATAAAAGTCATCAGCGACGTGCCTAACATACACATGCTTGGCCGTAAGCCTTACAAAGAATTGCCTGCTTATTGCAAAGCGTTTGACGTAGCAGTAAATCCTTTTGAGATCAATGAATTGACGCTTGCGGCAAATCCGTTGAAAGTCCGCGAATACCTCGCTGCAGGATTGCCAGTTGTCTCGACCGATATTCCGGAAGTTCGAGTCCTTGACGATTGTTTGATCGGTACGGATCACCATGATTTTATTCTCAAGATCGAACAAGCGATTGCAAATCCTAAATCTCGCAACGAAGTAAGCGATGCTATCGCTCACGAAAGTTGGGAGGTAAAAGTTGATGAGCTTAGAGAAATAATGAGCCACTCCAAAAAAGTTTAAAGGTGAAAACAGAAAATTTCTTTCATTTTCTGTTTTAGTTATCACTTTTCAGTTTTTTTGGAAAGTAATTGTAAATAAATGCACGACATAGTATTACAACATAATTCCGAGGTCGCGAGCGGCGAACGATTCGAGTTCGGCAAAAACTGGAGCGCGTTTTTGTCCGTCTTGGATGAGACGCGAATTGCGAAAGCCGAAGAATCTCTCAAAGAAATGCTCGAATGTGAGTCACTCGAAGGCAAGACGTTTCTTGATATCGGTTCGGGCAGTGGATTGTTTTCACTGGCGGCAAGGCGTTTGGGGGCAAAGGTCCATTCGTTCGATTTTGACAGCAATTCATTTGCCTGCACACAGGAACTCAGAAACCGCTATTTTCCAAATGATCCGAATTGGCGTGTCGAGCAGGGATCGGCACTAGACGCCGAATACATAACGAGCTTAGGGAAATTCGACATTGTTTATTCGTGGGGCGTGCTGCATCACACCGGCGAGATGTGGCGTGCTTTAGAAAATGCCGTGATCCCGACAACCGACGGCGGCAAACTCTTCATCGCGATCTACAACGACACCGGCAGCCAGGCACGGCGTTGGCATTGGATAAAGAAAACCTACTGCCGGTTGCCGTACGTTTTGAAAATGCCGTTCGCCATCGCCGCAATTCTTCCCGACGAAGCAAAAAATCTCTTTCGATCCCTCATGACGCTTCAGCCGATGAATTATATTCGTTCGTGGACGCGATACAAAAACGGCCGTGGAATGAACCGTTGGCACGACATCATCGACTGGGTCGGCGGCTATCCATACGAGGTTGCTACGCCGGACGAGATCTTCGAATTCTATAAAAAGCGCGGCTTTTCACTTACAAAGATCAAAACTGGTGGTGTAGGCCTCGGATGCAACGAATTTGTGTTCAAATCCTAAAGAACTTTCCCACAAGTGTCCCACACATGAGTGGGACAGTCTAATTGTTGCAAATACAGCAGCTTACACCTGTCTTTACCATTGTCCCACGATTTTTTGAAAAAAATCGCCACAGATGACACAAAATTGTAATTCCTGTAAATAATGAGCTTACGGCGTTACGCAGTTGTGTGACACAGCGATCTTCACTGGGAAACACGCAAATCGGAAAGACCATGTTCAAAGCCAAAAAAGCTAACCGTTTTCACTGATTATAGATTGTCAAATAACTATTGAATACTCTAGCAAGAAATTGCATAAATGTCAATATATTGCACCGATAAAACATATGTATTCTTAAATTCATACAATAAGTGCAATTTTTGCGCTCTCGACAACTTGCCGGAGTAATTAATATCGGCGGCTCTTCTTCTTTTCTATTTCTTTGCTATTAGCTCAGCGTATTGACCAGTATCGACCCATTCGAGTATCTCGGCGACGCGCCAGATCGGGAATGGATGCGACAGGCCGGAGTTCATCACGTCGGCCCAGAAGCGGTCGAGGCGGTTGGCATCGTAATTCTTTTTGAATTCGCGGCCTTGTTCTAGGAAAAGCTCATAATCGATCTTTGAGGCAAATGTGCCGCCGGCGAGTTTCATCATTGTGCGGCCGATGACATGCGGGTCTTGTGTAACAAGCAGAGCGGCGCGGTCGCAGCTTAATTCCGCTTTGCGTGCCCAGGCGAGAAGAGCGCTGGCGATACCCATTGAGATAACAAGCTTGATGATCTCAGAGCCGGGAAGCAGGCGTGCGGCGGAAACATTTACAAGAGCTTCCATCAGGCGTGCGGCTGTCAGGTAAAGGACGTGTTCGGCGTGAATATGGCCGACCTCGTGAGCGATTACGGCTAGAGTTTCTTCGTCACTGAGACGCTCGATCAACGCCGAATGCAGGACGATGATCGGCTTTTCGACGCCGCCGGTAAAGGCATTGACCTGCGGATTTTGTTGGACGAACATATCCGGCATCTCGACGCCGAGCGTAGTGCAGGCGATCTGAAGTTTGGCGTACAGGTCGGGGCATTGCTTTGGCGTGACCTTGACCGCACTGGCCATAAACGAAACGCGGATCGCCGATTCGCCTGTCCATGCGAGCAGTTTCTTTAACGCCGAATCGACGCCGGGAATTGCTTTAAGTGCCGCCAGTGCTTTGGCGTCGGACTCGTGGATGTAGTCGTTTTTATTAAGCGACGCAAACTTTTTATGCGGCTCGTTAGAGAGAGGTAGCTTGCAGCGGCCGCAATTGGCGTCGTTATTTACATAATCGGCCTTGACCGCATTCTTTTGCCCGCAATAGCGGCAGCGGACGGAATGACCTTTGATTATCTCGGATGATGGCTCTTCTTCTGAGTCGGGTTTCTTTTTCGGCATAACTGATATTGTAAACGAAACTAAAACGTTTATGGTTCAAGATTTTAAACTCAGGCGCACGACGGTCTCGACGTGATGGGTCTGTGGAAACATATCCAGGGCCGTGATCTTTTCGATGGCATAGCCTGTATCGATCAAGATGCGAAGATCGCGGGCAAGGATCGACGGTTCGCACGAAACATAAGATATTTGAGATGGCTTTAGGGCGGCGATCGCGGAGATCACTTCTTGTTTTGCTCCTGAGCGGGGCGGATCGATCAAGATGAAGTCGATCTTCGTCGTCTTGTTTTCTGACAAAAATCTGCCGACATCTTTTGCCACGACCCTGACATTGCTAAGCTGGGCATTCGCGACATTCTTTTTTGCAAAGCTGATTGCGGATGAGTCTTCCTCAACCGCGATCACTGTTGCGAATTGCTTCGCCAGCGGCAACGCAAACAGCCCGACGCCGCAATACTGGTAAAACGCCATTTCGCCGCTTGCACCTCCAACGGCTGTATCAATCAACTCGCCGATCAAAAGTTTATTTGACTGGAAAAACGTCTCTGCCGTATAGGTGTACTGATCTTCGTTTGCCGTAAAGGAAAGCTCGGTGACAGGCTCGATCATTTCCGTCGAAAAAACGGAGACTTTGCCATCTTCGCCAACAG